>CAYVCK010000035.1:0-8258 GCA_964450195.1 uncultured Gammaproteobacteria bacterium | reverse complement strand
TATTAAGTATGCTCAAAAATATCACCAACTGTTCCCGATGTACTCATCTCATACAAAGACTTGACAAATTCTAAACATCTGTTATATCAAAACCAACAAAGGGGGTTGTCAATGCATATCTTATTGATTGATGCGGGAAAAGTTCTGTTAAAGTTTTTAAGAAATTTAGTTAGACAGAACAAGAGCGGCCGTCTTGATATTGCTACTGGCCTTAAAGAGTTCGTTCATACCACTAAAAAACACATCTTCAAAATAGCTACCAAGGAGATGCTTAAAAGATGTCTCGCAGAAGGAACTTCTGTTGGAATTTACGGAAAAGAGAAGAACGGTCGCTGGCAAGGTAAATTCTTGATATGGTTTCCTGAAGGAAAAAAGATTAACCTCGGCTTCTTGGGACTCACAATCGTCTAATAAAATTTAAATGGTCTCCATCAAGGGAGACCATTTTCTTATCCATTTAAATATTGACTCATTTCACAAATAAATTCAATGTCTCATCACCTAGAACTTTGTCCAGTTCTTCTTCATAACTGCCCAAAGCCTCAGAACCATGGACAAATTCTTTTATCTTCTCTGCGCTATCCAATTCCGGCTCTAAGTCAAAACCCATTCTTCTTAAGTCTCTTAGTTTTTTTAAGGCAAAGGCCCAAGCGTCTCGTTCAGCTCGTGCCTCTAATCTTTGCAATTTAATAAACAATTTTTTAGAGACTGGGCGTTCTTCTTTTTCGTCCTTAGGACAATAAAGAATTTCGTCTTCCAGAGCAATGGTTCTTTTTTCGTCTCTAGTTTTCATCCATAAGGCATCTAAACCAATCCTTAACATCGTTATCTCTTTTTTAATTTTTCTATCCACCCAGAGATGGCCAATTTCATGAAGCAAGGAAAGTGGCCTGCCCCTTTCTTTTAAGTCGCCATAAAATGCAATTTCACCTCGTTGTGTTATATCGCCGGTCTCTTTGTCAACATAATAAATTGGCTGGACCATAAACATTTCTTTTGCTTCTGATAAATTATTATATTCGGCATTAGCCAAATAGATTCGTCTCTTAGGTGGCAGTAGTTCTCGAATAGACCTTTCTCGGCCTTCTTTATCCAAAAACTTTATATCTTTAGTAACAAATAAATCCCGATGCAGCTTTCCTTTTTGATCCTTATAAAGCGGTTCAATATTAGAAGAAAATTTCTTAAAGCCAATCTTTTCTCTTATTAAAACACCGCCCCGGATTTCTTTTTCAATTTCTACAGGTTTACCAGTTTTTCTCGCCATCTCAAGGCTCAGCGAAAGCGATTGCTCTGCTATTTTTTTACTTTTAGGGATTTCCATTCTCTGCTCTAATTTCATATGTTTTAATAATATCATAATTTGCCCTATTTGTCAACTTATATTTTAATTTTTTAAATTTCACAGCATCTATTTCTTCCTATCAACGCGTTAACACGTTCATATAAAATAAAATTATAACAAAATATTAACAAAAAAATTATAGTAAAATGTTAACGAATAAGATATGTCGATAGCTATATACCAAATAATTTTTTAGCGTTTTCAGTTGTTTGTTCAATCACTTTTTCTGGCGTGATTTTTTTTATGGCGGCAATTTTTTGGGCGGTAAATTTAACTTGCCAGGGTTCACAACGTTGGCCGCGATAAGGTTCTGGGGCCAAATAAGGGGCGTCGGTTTCGATTAAAACTTTTTCTAAGGGTGTTTTTTCTATAACTTCTAATAAATCTTGTCCGCAATTTTTATAAGTCACAATTCCTGTAAAACCAATATAAAAACCCAAATCTAAAAATTTTTGAGCAATTTGCCAATTACCAGAAAAACAATGAAGCACACCTGCCAATTTTCTCTGAGCGTAAGCGAAGTTAGAAAATTGAGTATCCGCCGAAGTCCGTCGATTGACGGACGAAGGCGGACCACTAGCGAATCTCTTAATCTCTCGAAGTAAGTCTTGATAGGCTCGAAATGGGTTACTCGCCTCACCTCGACAATGAAGAATGACCGGCAAATTAAATTCTTTGGCTAATTCTAAATGTTTTAAAAATATTTGTTTTTGCAGCTCTATTATTTTCCCCTTTTGCCCACCTTCGTCTCCGACTTCGGCGGATACTCGTTTTTGTAATCCCGCCTTGGCGGGAACAAAAACGGTATAATCAAATCCTGTTTCGCCAATGGCTTTAACCATTCTACTATTCGCGCGAATAAGAGGAATATATTCTTGTTTATCAAATTCTTCTTCTTCCACCCTGTTAAATAATTTCGCCTTTGGTGAAATTCCCCGACCTTTCGGGGATTTAACAGGGTAAACATGAATTGGATGAAGGCCGGGACTAACATAACAGTTCTTAAATTTTTTAGCGATTTCTATTGCCCTTTTACTTGTTTCGTAATTTGAGCCAACAATAATCAACTCCTTTATTCCATTCTTAAAAGATCGCGAAATTACTTCGCGATAATCGTTTTTAAAGACTTTAAAGTTTAGGTGGCAATGAGTATCTACCATATTAAAATAAAAAATAAAATTTAAAAAAATAAAAAATATTCTAATCCGATTCGAGTCGCCCTTGTCCGACTCGTGTCGAACGGGTCTAGGAAACGAATCTAGGACATATTTAAAAATATAAAAACTCTCTAATTTTTTACATCTTGGTTTCTGTTTTTGGTTTGTATCTTTGATATTTTATTTTTTGTATTTAACATTCTTATTACTTCTTCATCTGAAACATCATACCAATTTTCGTAAAAATCAGCTACCGCAAATGGCAGTTCTTTTTTAATATAAAGAGAAATCAACTCATCAACTTCTGGTTTGATCAAATTGACAGCGCCAACTGAAGCGCAAGGTACAGCAACAATTATTTTTTTTGACTTTTTTCTTTTTAAAAATTTCACAGCCGTGAGCATCGTGTAGCCGCTGGCTAAACCATCATCAGTTAAAATTATTTTTTTTCCAGAAAGATTTTTGTAGTCTGCCCATTTTTTGAATTTTTTGAGTCGTTCCTCAACACTTTTCCTTGCTTTTTCAATTTGATTTTTAATAATCTCTTGAGAATAAGGAATTTCTTCTAAAACGACATTTCCTTCTGGATCAATTGCCCCAAAACCAGCTTCGCTTGTAAATGGATAGAGAACCTTTCTCACCACCATCAATCTTAAAGGAATTTTTAATTTTTTCGCTATTTCTTTTCCCACAATCACCCCGCCATTCGGAATAGCAAAACAAAACCACCCGTCTTTTATCTTCTCTTTCAAAATTTCCGCCAGTTTTTGACCAGCTTCTTTTCTATCTTTAAAATAATTCATCAGAAATTCATCAGACAAAATTTGTTTAATTCTATCGCATATGCGATAGAATTAAGACAATTTTAATTTTCGAATTCTTTTTAATTTTCTTTTTAATTTTCGATAGGTCATTTTCTTCAGACCTTGCCACCAGTCGTTAATGTCGATTTTTTCCATCATTTTCAATAATTCTTTGGCTGATTTTGTTTCGAGTGCTTTTTTGACATTATTAATCCAATCTTTCATTCCTTTATAGCCTAAACAAAAATATTCTCTGGCGGTCAGAGCCATTTCTAACCAATCCGCATCTTGAGCAATAATTCCTTCTCTTGTTTTTCTGGCTACTTTTTCTTCAAAAAGTTTTTTTAAACTCTGAGTAATCTCTTTTGGTAACTTTTTTATCTGATCAGTAAAAACTTTAATTTCCGCTTTTCTCGTTGAAAAATATCGAGCAGAAACTTTATGATGGTCTCCTAGTCGGGCTTCAGGAAAGTCATGGATCAGATTCATCATCGCACATTTTTCTGGGTTGGCTTTTTCAAGAATGGCTAAAAAATAAGCAATAATTGCCGCTCGCCAGGAATGCTCAGCCACACTTTTTGGTTTTTCTAAACCGGTTAATAAATAACCGCGATGCTTTTCTCTTTTTAACATGCCTAATTCAAAAAGAAAATTAGCAATTTTTTTCATAATTTTAAAAATTTTAAAATTTCTTTTTTTATTTCTTCTCGATTTTTTTTAGTTAAATTTAAGATTTTTGTATCTTTCCTTTCCCTGATTTTATCAGTAAAAGGATCTTTTGTTATTTTGATTGTTCCCAAAACTAAGTTTTCACTTTCAAGAGCGGCTAAAACTGCTTCTTTAAATTTTTCTGAGAAAAGCTCCATTTTGCCGATTTCATCAATAATGATAATTTTTTCACCCTTTAACAACCCCTCTTCAATCGATTTAACACCAATTTCTTCTAAATCTCTGAGATTTACTCCGTATTTACTGACTTGATAAGGACTTTTGAAATCTTTGTGGGCTAAAATTCCTCTTTTGCCGTCCAAACTAAAGAGATTGAAGCCAATTCTCTCGCCTTTCTCTCGAATTTCTTCAGTATAAAAACCTGCTGCCTCTAAATTTAATTCTTTAATTATTTCCTTTAGTAAAGTAGTTTTTCCACAACCAGGCAAACCAGTAAGAAAAATATTTTTGGTTCTCATTTTGATAAAAATGGCTTGATTTTATTCTTTTGGTGTCTTATTTTTATTCACGGTCGCTGTAAAATTTAAGCCAGGATTTTTTTTAATTCGAGCGACACTTTTCCTAAAATAAAAAATATGGCTGATTTATCAAAATAAATAACCCGCCTCCCAATAGAAATAAGGGGCAACTATCTTTTCTTTTTTGTCTGAAAATCAAATTTAGGTTTTAGGTAAAATTCTGAACATTTTCGTGCCACAAGTTGGGCAGACGCCAGTCAAGGCCTTTCGCGAGCTCCCTCCCTTGCCCTTAAAAGCAACTTCTTTGGCGTTCTGTATCTCCTTTTTTGCCTTACATTTAACGCAATAAGCTTCAGCCATAAAATTTATAGTTAATTAGTTAATTGGCAAATTAGACGATTATAGATTTGACTATCTATATTCTAATATAAACCAAAATATTTGTCCACCTCCCAAGAGGTCACCTGAACTGCATATTCTGCCCACTCTTTTTCTTTGATTTTAATATATTTCTCAAAAAGATAGTCGCCAAAATTTGCCCGCATAAGCTTGCTTTGTTTTAAATATTCAAGCGCCTCCCAGAGCGAACGTGGTAGGGTTTCAATATCCCGCTGAACGAGACTCTGCGTATCGAACTCATAAACATTTTCCTCAACTGGCGACGGCTCTTTTAACTTCTTTTCAATACCGTCCCAACCACTCGTGAATAAAGCGGCGATGGCCAAATATGGATTCCCGCTCGGATCAGAAGAACGATATTCTAGACGACTTGATTGTGGTCGGCCAGAGCTGACTTTGGGAATCCGAATAAGAGCCGATCTATTCATTCTTCCCCAACAGATATAAACCGGCGCTTCAAAACCTGATACTAATCTCTTATATGAATTCACTAAAGGCGAAATAATGGCAGAAATTTCTTTAGCATGCGCTAATTGCCCAGCCAGAAATTGATAGGCCTTTTTTGAAAGCCAAAATTTATCAGCCGAATTATGGAAAATATTAGTTTTGCCCTGAAATATACTTTGATGAAGATGCATGCCGTTACCTGGTCGACCAAAAAGAGGTTTCGGTAAAAATGAAGCATATAGGCCATGACGCTCGGCCACTTTCTTGATAATCATCTTA
This sequence comes from uncultured Gammaproteobacteria bacterium, assembly GCA_964450195.1. Lineage (GTDB taxonomy): Bacteria > Patescibacteriota > Patescibacteriia > UBA2591 > CALHIP01 > CAYVCK01. The sequence continues at coordinate 2,641 of CAYVCK010000035.1, read as the reverse complement.
GCGGTAATAATATTATCAGCAGTTTTCAGCGCTTCATCATAAACTAAATCGATCTCGTGCTGACCAGTGCCAACCTCATGATGACAAGATTCGGTATGAATACCTAATTGCTCTAAAACCCGACTGATTTCTTTTCTTAAATTAGCTGCCTCATCTCCCCCGAAATCAAAATAACCGACAGAATCGTTTGGAATTAAATGGTCTGAATTATTCTTTTTAAATAAATAAAATTCCAATTCCGCTCCCACAAAATAAGAAAAATTGGCATCAGCCAATTTAGATAATAATCTTTTGAGAATAAATCTTGGATCCCCGGCAAAAGACACATTCTTAGGTGTAAAAATATCACAAATCACCCTTGCCGTTAAAAGGTTGTCACTCTTTTCAGATGACAAATTATGGATTTCGGTTGGCAAAACAGTAAAAGTATTTAAATCCGGCTTCAAATACATATCACTCTCACAAACTCGACCAAATCCTTCTACTGATGACCCGTCAAACCAAATTCCATGCTTAACGGCTTTAGAAAATCCCTGAACTGGAATGGTTACATTTTTCAAAGAGCCTAAAATGTCGCAGAACCACAGATCGATAAATCGAACCCTTTTTTGCTTAATTTGCTTATAAATCTGCCCAGCGGTCATAGCTTTATATTTAGCCAACTTTTAAACAAGTATTATAACAAAGAATCTTTAAGTTGACAATTTAGGCGAGGATAACCCATTTGCCCAAAACGAGTAATCAGATACAAATAATCAAGGCGAGTCTTCTTGCCCCTTTTTAGGGTAATTAAAATAAATCATACGCCTTTGTCAAGAGTTTTCCCCAATCGTTCTTAACTATTCTTTTTATATATGATAAACTAAAAATGATGTAAGTTTCTCAATTAGATATTCGCTTTCCTTGTGCGAATTAAGTATAAAGTGAAAGTAGAGGCTAACAAAGAAGGTCGTCTTACAGCACATTAATTTATTCTTCCGTTTGTGAAATAAGCGGAAAAAGAGATTAGAAAAATGGCTAAGAAATTATATGTTGGCGGTTTATCTTACAACACGACTGAGGATTCTTTGAAAAGTTTTTTCTCTCAGGCCGGCACTGTAGAAACCGCAAATATCATTGTTGACAAGATGTCAGGCCGCTCCAAGGGTTTTGGCTTCGTGGAAATGTCTTCTGATGAAGAAGCCCAAAAAGCCATTGAAACACTCAACGGCAAAGAACTTGATGGCCGGATACTAACTGTCAATGAGGCCCGCCCAATGTCCGAAAGACCTCCCCGCCGGGATTTCCGCGGTGGTGGCAGAGGATTTGGCGGCAGACGCGGAGATAGTTGGTAAACCCCACACCAATATCTTGCATATTGGCATAGGGTTTACTCCTTCACATCAAAGTTTGGTGTGGAGGTAAAACAATATTGTCGGCTTCGAACTGACTATTTTTAGAGGAAATTAGATTTTTCCAGTCCCGACGCCCCGCCCCGCTGCCGCGGGGCGGGGCTCGCTTTTTGAAATTTAATTCGGCAAAAATTGTCAAGCGATAAGTAAGTTTTATTTTATTGCTAAGTAAATTATTTTTTAGTAGAATTGAGATATGACAATAAAAGACAGAATATATGGAAAGGTAAGAATTAAAGAACCTATTTTATTGAAATTATTGAAATCTTCACCAGTTTTAAGGTTGAAAAATATCTCTCAGTTTAAGGAAATTAGGGGCAACATTGGAAGAACAAGTGGCGGGGCTTTTACATGACGCTTCGGTTCTGGCTTTTTCCCATATTACTGACTGGGTCTTTGGCGAGGGTAGAAAAGGAATAGAAAATTATCATGACAAATTACATAAGATATTTTTTGAAAACACAGAAATACCAAAAATTTTGGAAAAACACGGTTTTGATCCGAAAAGAATTTTAGATGAGCATAATTTTACTCTACTGGAAAAAAGCTCGCCTGATTTATGCGCTGATAGGGTTGATTATTCTCTAAGAGAATTTAAATATTGGTTAAATCCCAAAATAGTAAGTAGCTGCATTAAAGGGTTGGCAAATTATAATGGCGAGATAGTTTTTTCAAATCAAAAAGCAGCTTTTGATTTTGCGGTTAATTATTTAGAACTCTAAACGCAACACTGGGGTGGATACGAAGCTATGATGAGATATTATTTGTTTTCTGATATTTTGAAAATTGCGATGGAAGAAGGGACTTTTTCGAAAAAAGACTTTTATAAAGATGAGCAGCGGGTATTAAATAAATTAAAAAGAAGCAAAAGCAAAAAAATAAAAGAAGTTTTAAGACGACTGGAAAATAAAAAGTTAAAAAGAGGAAAAAATAATTCAGGTGAGAAAATTATTAAGAAGTTCAGGTATGTTGACCCAAAAGTAATATCGAGCGGAGAATTAATTAGATTAACCAAACTATTTCCTAAATTCAAAACAATAATTAATAAGCATAGGAGGATAAACGAAAAGGGGCTAATCGTATAAATTTTCCATAACAAGTTTTAACAGTACTAACTAGAGTAAACTAGATTTCAAAAAGCGAGCCCGCCCTTCGGGCGGACTCATTTCCAAAAAATTTAAATGTAAAAAAAGAGGTTTTTTGATAAAATGAAAATATAACTTAAAGCGCTTCAATAATGAAATTTGATA
>CAYVCK010000034.1:0-8487 GCA_964450195.1 uncultured Gammaproteobacteria bacterium | reverse complement strand
AGCCAAACCCCGAACTACAGCAAAGCTGAGTACAGGGCACAGCAAAAAGTCAAAAGATAAATAGGTGATAAAACTTATGGCTAAAAAGAAAAAATCGGAAAACGAAGAGGAGTTTTTTGACGATTGTCCCATTTGTCAGGCAATGAAATTATCTAAAGAACAGGGAAGAGAGCCGACATTAGAAGAATTGAAAGAAGCGTTCAAAAAAGCGAAAGATGAAGGAGCGATCGTGGGTGGAGAATGGTTTGAAAACAAAAATTAAACCAATCAGTTTTAGCCGAATCATTTGCCCCAGTAGTAGAGCAAAGCTCACTACGGGGCAAGAAGGAAAATTAGTAAAATAATCATTCTCATATTCTTGAGAATGTGAGAATGTCGTTATTAGGCAAAAAGTCGCCGCCTATGAAATGAGCGCCGCCCCACGGAGGCGAGCCTCGCTCTCTGCGAGAGTGGGAACCTCGCCCAGAAAATTTTGGGTGGGAACCCCTCAACAAGCTCGAGGCGGGGAATTAATTAAAAAACCCCGGTAGTAGAACGATTCGCGTTCACTACGGGGCAGATAAAATTATGGCCTATAAAAAGAAAAGTGCAATTGAAAAATTAAAACAAAGTAAAGGGCTACCAAAAGTAGTAAAAATTTCTGGCAAGTTAGCTAAAAGATGGGGCAAGGGTACACTTGCTATTCCGGCGCCTTTGGAAGTGAATGAGATTATGAAAAAAATACCAAAAGGAAAACTTATTACTATTAATGAAATTCGCGCAATCATTGCCAAAAAACATAAAGCTACCATTAGTTGTCCTATAACCTGTGGTATATTTGCTTCGATTTCGGCTCAGGCGGCTGAAGAAGAAAGAAAAATGGGGAAAAAAGAGATTACGCCTTGGTGGCGAACCCTAAAAAGCGATGGAACGCTTAATGAAAAATATCCAGGTGGCATCGAAAATCAAAAGAAACTTTTAGAGAAAGAGGGGCATAAAGTTATTAAAAAAGGCAAAAAATATATTGTCGCTGAGTATCAGAAATTCTTAGTTAAAATTTAGGATAGGTTAACATTCCAACATTCTTGCCCGCCCGCCGAAACTTTAGTGAAGGAGGGAGAATGTGAGAATGTTTTGGCCAACTCCTAAGCACCCCAATAAGTGAGACTCTATCTAGCAAGCAAAAACATAAAAATCCTTAAAAGCTATGGATTACAAAATTTTGGAAAATCTAAAATTAAAAAGAAAAGAGATTGCCGAGAGAGAAGGCAAAAAGCTTTTTATGGTTTTTCATAATGCGGTTTTGGAGGCAACAGCAGTCGCGATGCCAAAAACAAAAGAAGATCTGGGAAAAATAAAGGGCTGGGGTAAAAGAAAAATTGAAAAATACGGCGATGAAACTCTGGCGGTTATAAATTGCTGATAACAAAAAGATATTCTCTGTTTATGAGTTTATTTCATTTATCAATAGCCAATTTTCTTCTCTGGGGATAGTAAAAGTAAGAGGCGAGATTACCGAAGTTAATCCTCATCCGAATGGCTATTGTTTTTTTACCATCAAAGATTCTCAAACAGAAGAGCATTCCATAAGTTGTTACCTTAGCAGATGGAAATTTGATAACTTCAGCCATTTATTAGAAGTTGGTATGGAGATCGTAGTAAGCACAATCCCTTCGCTTTATAAAAACGGAAGGTTTAGTTTAACAGTAAATAATATAGAACCTTTTGGTGAGGGGGCGCTTAAAAAAGCGTTTGAGGCGCTGAAAAAGAAACTGGCAGCAAGGGGATATTTTAATGAATCGCGAAAAAGGCCGTTGCCGGCTTTTATTCAAACTATAGGATTAATGACTTCTGAAACTGGCGATGCTATTCACGATTTCAGAAAAAATCTTGGCGAATACGGTTTTAAAATTTATCTTTTTGATATTCGAGTAGAGGGCGATTATGCCGAAGAGTCAATTAGTTCCGCTATCAAATGGTTTAATAAAAATAAACCCGAAATTGATGTTTTGGTTCTAATTCGAGGCGGTGGTGATTTGGAGAACCTTAAAGCCTTTAATTCGGAAAGCGTGGCTGAAGCGATTGTCTTGTCTCGCCTTCCCATCATCACAGGAATTGGACACGAAAAAGATGAAACTATTGCTGATTGTGTTGCTGACAGAAGTTTTTCCACTCCCACTGCCGCGGCGGTATTTATAAAAACTCAAAGAGAAAATCTCATTGCCCAAGTTGAAAAGCATGCTGATAATTTAGTTTTAATGATAGAAGAAATTCTTGTTGTGAAAAAGGATTATATTTCAGATATGGCCGAAGATCTGAAGGTTGTTTTTGCTGGGGTTCTTGAGCGTTATAGATTTATACTTTCACAAAGTGCTGAGAAAATGTATGTCGGTTTAAGTAGGATTTTTAGAGGATTTAAGATATTGGAGCAAAATTTTCTTCGTCTTTTTTATCGTTATGAGACAGCCATTAGACAGCGGCTTCACGATTTAGAGATTATTTTTCAGAAATGCTTTAATTTGGTGGAGAAAAAGTTTAATTTAGCAGAAATTAGATTAAAAACCGCTGAAGTCGCCTTATTATCTCTTAATCCCGAAGCTGTTTTAAAGAGAGGTTTTAGTATTGTTTATAAAACCGATAAAAAAATTATTAAAGAATCGCGCGATGTAAAAGTCGGCGAGAAAATTTTTATTAAACCCCACAAGGGGGAGATCGCTTCTTTAGTTGAAGAAGTAAAAGATTAAATAACCGTTAAAATTATGGCAAAAGAAGAAAAAAATTTACAAAGTGCGCTTAAACAACTTGAAGAAATAGTTGATGATTTAAGCGGAAAAGATATTGATGTGGAAACGGGCTTGGAAAAATTTAAGGAAGGAGTCTCATTGATAAAATTCTGCCGGGGGCAACTGCAAAAAGCCGAGAATGAATTTGAGAAGCTAAAAAGCGAACTGGAGCTTGAAGAAAACAAAGACAAAGAAAACAACTCCGAACAAATACTCTAAATTAGGGAAAGATAAATAAGGGTTTCAGGCAAACAGAGGGTAAGAACGGGGTAATTAAATCTTTTATTTATATGTTGCCGAATTATGATTTAGACAAAATAAAATTCGCCACTGACGGTCCGACATTTGAACGGGCTGTTGGTTTGTACGAGAAAGGCAAGGTAACGAAGTTTCAGAGTGTGATGGATGGGTTTTCGGCCGTTGTGCTTGGAACAAAACCCTATCGGGTTTTTGTGTCTGCTCGTTATTATAATCGCGGCAGCTGCGAGTGTTATCTTGGTCAACAAGATACACTTTGCAAGCACATGGTGGCAGTGGCAATCCGGGCGGTTACTGGCGGTAAGCCGCTTTCGGACGAGGAAAAACAGACTATTGATCGACCCATTTGTAGTGGCAAGTTGGGAAGACTAAACAAGGAAGAGCTTACCACAATCAAAAAATCTCTAACTGCTGCTTTAAGATATATCAAGCCATACACTGGCCCATCCCGTATTTGGTTTGTCTATCAAGATTCTTTACAGGAGGGATGTAATCGTTTATCAGCGCTGGTATCCGAATTGCCGGTTAGTAATCAGACAGCCGAATTATTAATAGACATTCTTTTGCGGCTTGATAACAAACTCTGTCGAGGTGGCGTTGATGATTCTGGTGGCATGGTTGGCGGATTCATTGAAGAGGTTGTCAGTGTGCTTGGGGAGTATACCAAACTTGATTCTACCTGTACGAGAGCGTTTCATAAATTAAAGAATAGAAACACCTGCTTTGGCTGGGAAGAGTCGCTTTTAGAACTTATTAATTGAAGCAACATTCCAATATTCTTGAGAATGTTGGGATATTATGATAGAATAAATAGGAAATATGAAAACAGCCAAACAACTCGAAAGATATTTTAAAGGCGCAGCCAATCATCGACGATTGGAAATTTTATTGTTAATCGCTGAAAATGATGGAATTACCCTAGAAAATATTGCTGATAAATTAAAATGTAATTTTAAGACAGTTTCCGAGCACACTCGACGATTGGTTCAAGCCGGTTTGTTAAATAAAAAATATCAGGGCCAATCAGTTGCCCATTCACTCTCACCCTATGGACAACGCTTCATTAAATTTATACAGACATTCCAATATTCTTAAGAATGTGAGAATGTCATCAGTTGCATAAAGGATCGGATTTTTCTCCGATATTTTTTGTTTAAAATAAACCTTAAACGAAGTCGAACGGGGTTTGACCAAACAGCCAAAAGACGATAAAATTAGGAATTATGAATTATAAATCCAGAAAAGTTTCAGTTGTTATTCCTGTTTATAATGGTGAAAAATATTTACCCGATTGTTTAGAAAGCTTAAAATATCAAACCGCAGAAGCCGCACCGGTGATAGTAGTTGATAATAAATCTAGTGACAATAGTTTAAAACTTTTGTCAGAATTTAGAATTCAGAATCCAGAACTTAGAATTATTTCTAATAAAAATAATGCCGGTTTCGCCAAGGCCTGTAATCAGGGGATAGAAGAGGCGATAAGGTCAGAGGCCGACTTTATTTTTTTATTAAATCAAGACACGATTTGCGAACCAGATTGTTTAGAAGAATTAGTGAAAGTGGCCCATGAAGACGAAAAGATTTTTGCGGTGCAAGCCCTGCTTCTTCGCTGGCCAGAGAAGGACCGAATTCAGACCAGCGGCAACAAAATTCATTTTTTAGGTTTTGGCTACTGTGGTGATTACAATAATTCAAAATTCAAAATTTCCCGAAGTAGAACAAACTCACTACGGGGTAGACAAAATTCAAAATTCAAGGATATTACTTACGCTTCTGGGGCGGGAATGTTAATTAATGTTTCTGTTCTAAAAAAAAATGGTTTTTTTGATGAAGACCTTTTTTTATACCACGAGGATTTAGATCTTGGATTAAGGGCGAGGTTTCTGGGATATAAAATTTTGTTGGCCCCGCAGGCTATTGTTTATCATAAATATACAGCTGGGATTCCGCCTCATCGCTGGTATTGGTCGGAAAGGGGTAGACAGATTGTTTTGCTTAAATTTTATAAAATCCCAACCTTGATTTTGATTTTTCCGGCCTGGCTTTTGATGGAGATTGGTATTCTTCTTTATAGTCTTTTAACTGGCTGGTTCTGGTTAAAAATTAAAAGCTATTTTAGTGTTTTAAGACAACTGCCAAGAACTTTAAGAAAACGAAGGCTGATACAAAAAACAAGATATGTTAGCGATCGTCGGTTAATTGGTTTGTTTGAGACAAGATTTAATTTCACTGGTTTTGAACACTCCTTGTTAAAATATATTGTTAATCCGTTTTTTGACTTGTGGGGTCGGTTTATTAAGTACTTAATTTGGTGGTGAGAGAACCGGTTAGTATCTAAAGAATAACCTCCTAATCGCCGCGCTTCCCACTGTTATATTATGGAACTGGTTAATGCCGAGCATTTTCAGCATAACCAAAATCACCTTTTGGCAGGCCTGGGGCATTAATTGGTTGGCGGCCATTCTGTTTAAGTCTTTTACCTTTATCAACAACTAAGACTAATATTCAGGGGACCAAGTGGTCCCCTTTTTTAATTTAAATATTTTTTCAAAATAAAAAGGACGAATTTTAGCTCGCCCTTGATTCTTTAGCGTTTAACTTAGTAGTTTTTGGACATATTTATTGAATCGGGACATTAAGTATTTTGTGTTTTGGCCAACGCGTCCATTATTAATATGGCCTACCATTGTAGGTTCTAATTAGGTCAAAAACACCATAGCAGCCGCGTAAAACACTAATATCTCTCACATTGAGACAGGCCTTGTCTAGGGGTATAATTTTGCCGTTTAGATAACAATATTTTTTCATAGATTCAATGTCTTATATTATAGCGTCTTAATACCTTTATCAGGTGGGCAAAATTTTGGTAAAATAATATTTGTAGATTCGTAAAAGATTTGTAATTTGTAGTATCATGAAAATCGCTCATTTAACTCCAGTTTTCCCCCCATATGAGAGTGGCGTGAGTAGTGTTTGTTTTGGAGAGGTAAAGGAGTTGGCTAAGTTGGGACACAAAATAACAGTTTTTACGCCATTTTATCATGAATGTCTGAAACTTAAAGACCTACTGTTTCGGGTTAAATATCTGAAGCCGGTTTTTGAATACGGTAATGCTGCTTTTGTGCCACAGATCGGCAACCAGCTCCGAAAATTCGACCTTATTCATCTTCATTATCCCTTTTGCGGCGCAGTAGAATCTTTGCTTTTTTTTCGCAAAATTTTTAAAAGACAGCCACCATTAGTTTTAACCTATCACAATGATTTAAGGGCTGAGGGATTAAAGGGAAAAATTTTTGAAGTTTATAACCGATTTTTTTTGAGAAGAATCATTAAAGAAGCCCTGAGAGTTTTGCTTTCCTCTTTTGATTTTATTTCAGGTTCGCAGCTTAAAGATTTATTTCCTTTATACCGTCAAAAACTCATTGAATTGCCACTCGGCGTTGATACACAAGTTTTTATGCCACGAGCAAAAAGAAAAGATTTAGTTGAAAAATACGAAATAAAAGAAAATGATATTGCCTTGCTGTTTATTGGCGGACTGGATAAACCACACTTTTATAAGGGCCTAGAAGTAGTTTTGGGAGCAATGGCACGATTAAGACAAAGTTTCCCCAATTTAAAACTTTTAGTTATTGGTGAGGGTGAATTAAAAAATGCTTATATCAATTTAGCAGAAAATTTACGACTTAGTTCAAGGGTTGTTTTCCTTGGCCAAATTTTACACAAAGATTTATCAAGCTATTATAATTTGGCGGATATTTTTGTCTTCCCTTCTCGCCAACCAGAAACCTTTGGTTTAGTTGTTCTTGAGGCTATGGCTTGTAGTAAACCGATTATTGCTTCCAATTGGCCAGTTTTAAGAAATTTAGTTCAACCAGAAATTAATGGCTTTCTTTTTCAGCCGGGCAATGTTCAAGATTTAACAGCGCAAATTATAAAATTTTTAAAAAAACCAGAATTAATTCAAAAATTTGGGCAGAATTCTCGTCAGATGGTTCATGATGGCTTCAGTTGGCAATCTCATGTTAAAAAATTAATATCTATTTATGAGGAATTGCTCAATCTATCAAAATAGATTTTTTCAATTTCTTACTGCATTTTTTAGTCTTATTTTTTTGATTTTAAATTGTTATTTCTGGCAAAATTCTATTTTAGGGATATTGTTTTTTGTCTTGTGGCTATTGGTTCTCTCTTTTTGGCTAGGCGAAATAATAGGTAGGACTATCTCTACAGAAAAATGGTTGAGACCATTTTTTGGTTTCCTGGTCATTATTTTTTTAATCGCTTATAGTTCTGGTTTAGCCATTATTATCTATAAGTTAACACCAGTCTATATCTTCTGTATGACGATCGTTCTGTCCGTGTTGGTTTTTATTTTTGGTTATTTTAGCAGGCGAACAATGGTTAATAAATCCCAAACCCAAAATCCCAAACCCCAAATAAATTCTAATGTTCAAATTTCAAAAAGTTTTAAATTTAAAAATTTAATTTTGAGATTTGTTTGGAAATTGCCAGCCCGAGGCTGGTCCGCCTTTGGCGGAAAAATTGGAAATTGGAAATTATTGATACTATATTCTATATTCTATATTCTCTCCGTTTGGTTTTTACTTCAAGCGCGGACCGGAGGTTTTATCAAGTCGCCTTGGGAGGCAATTCATCCTCTATATCTTTATTTAATCACAATTATAGTTTTTATTTTAGGAATTTTGATATTTTCTCGTCATAAGTTGTCTGTTGTTTTGTTATTAGTTGTTTTAACCTCTTTTCTAATCCATGCTTATTTGCCGATTGTTTATGAATCCAGTTTTGGTGGCGATAAGTGGCGGCACATCGGTTTTGAGAGGCAGATTATGGCTGGTCGATTGGTTGAACCGATTTTAATTAAAACACCAGCCGCAATTTTGGCTTTAGATAAAATTTCTTATTCGCCTTTGTGGGGTTTAATTGTTGTTCTTTCTTGGTTAACGAAAATCGATGTTTTTTGGTTAGATTTATTTTTTGGCTGGTTGCTTCTATCTATTTTTCTGCCCATTCTTTTTTATTGGCTTGGTTGGCGAATTTTTAAAGATAGGCGAGCTGCTCTCTTGATGGCAGTTGCCAGTTTGATTTTTTCGCCTTTTCAAATTTTTGGCAGTTTAACCCTGCCCCTCTCCTTTGGCTTTTTATATTTCCTTTTAATTTTAATTTTTCTTTTAGAATATTTACAACAAGAAAAGCCAAATCCGTTGTTGAAATGGACATGCTTTGCTGGCGTTTTTTTCTCTTATTTTAATTATTTCGTTTATTTTATTTTTCTTCTTTTCTTGGGCTGTTCGTTTTGGTTAATTAAATATTTTCGAACAAAAAATATTTCCCGTTTAGCAAAATTGCTAATTGTTATCTGTTTTTTGCTATTTGTTATTATCTCCGTTCCTGTTTTAGAAACCCAGCGTGGCTATTCTAAATTTTTGGGTTGGCAGAATTTTTT
>CAYVCK010000033.1:0-8590 GCA_964450195.1 uncultured Gammaproteobacteria bacterium | reverse complement strand
TGCGAGGGGCCATGCTTTTGATTATGGAACATCCGGAATCAGGGGCAACTTTAATGGAAATTTCTAAAGTTTTAGCTGATCCGGATTTTCGTCATTTTAAAATCGCTCATTCAAAAAATTATGTTGTCAATGATTTTTGGACCAAAGAAGCAGAAAAGGCAGGTGGAGAAATCGCTCTTTCTAATATGACACCTTATATTACCAGTAAGCTAAATCAATTCATTGCTAATGATATAATGAGACCGATTATTGCTCAACAGAAAAGTGCTTTTAATTTCCGCGAGATAATGGATGGTCAAAAAGTTTTATTGATTAATTTAAGTAAAGGAAAAATTGGCGATATGAATGCCTATCTGTTGGGTCTAGTTTTAGTCGGTAAAATCTTGATGGCCGCTTTATCACGTGTTGATATACCCGAGGAAGAGAGAAAAGATTTTTATCTCTATATTGATGAGTTTCAGAATTTTATCACGCCAACCATTGCTACTATTTTATCAGAAGCAAGAAAATATCGTCTCTGTCTAAATATTGCTCATCAATATATTGGTCAACTCATCCAAGGAAATGATACCTATATCCGGGACGCGGTCTTGGGTACGGTTGGGACCGTGATTGCCTATAAAGTAGGCGTCCAAGACGCAGAATTTCTGGCTAAACAATTTGCCCCGGTTTTTAACGAGTATGATATGGTTAATATTGAGGCCTTTAATGCTTATGTTCGACTTCTGGTTAATAATGAACCAATTAGACCTTTTAATATGAAGAGTTTTCCGCCGCCAAAGCGTGATCCTAAAATAGCCGAGGCGATTAAAGAATTGTCTCGTTTAAAATATGGTCGACCAAAAGAGGTGGTGGAAGCAGAAATTATAGAACGGACAAAAGTCGTTTCTTCAAAGATGGGAATGGCCGGTAGCCCAGAACCAGAAAGGTTTAAAATATAATAGAGTCATGATAAGTATGCATTTCTGGTTAATGATCGTTGTCTTTTTATTTCTCGGATCAATTCTCTTTTTTTGTATCACTTTAATTTGCCTGCCAATTTTTACTGCCCCCTGGGTACCAAGTTCAAAAAAAGATATTTTAAGAATACTTGAGGCAGCGGAAATCAAAGAAGGAGATATAGTCTATGATTTGGGTAGCGGCGATGGGAGAATCATTTTAACGGTAGCAAAAATTTACCCCATTAAATACGCTATCGGCATAGAAATTTCGCCAATTTTTTATTTGATTTCCATCTTACGCATTTGGTTAAGCGGCCTCAGCTCTAGAACTAAAGTAAAATTAGCTAATTTCTATAAAGTTGATCTCTCAAAAGCTGACATAGTCATCTGTTATCTTTTTCCTAAAGAAATGAAAAAGCTGGCCGCCAAATTTAAAACAGAACTGAAACCAGGAGCCAAAATTATTTCTTTAATTTTCCCGATTATTGGCTGGCAACCAATAAATGTCATTCGGCCAGAATCAGGCGTTAAATCAATTTTTGTCTATAAAATTATCTAAATTTTATTATTTAGGATGTACTCATCCAACCACTTCGGTAACGAAAATTCTTTTGGTAAAATTTGGGCTTTTCTTTTAACTTAGGACAATCTCCTACGAAATTACGAAATTGTACGAAAGTACGAAAAAATTGAAAAATTTTTAATTTCGTATTTTCGCCCGCCTGCCAGGTTCGACATTACCTTGACTGATTGTTTTTAAACCGTGTTAACTCTTGAAGGGTAGCTCAAAATTTACAGTTTCTATTTTTAAGTAAGCGGCAAAGTCAAGGCGGGCAGGTAAATTTTTCGTAGTTCGTAGTACTTTACCTTGGTAAAAGAACTAAACCGACTTAAAAGTAGGAGAAACCGTTACCAAAGTGGTTAGCAATAACAATATTTAGAAATTAGAAATTTGAAATTAGAAATTTATTAAGCTTATGTCTTTGGTTTTATATCGAAAATACAGACCGCAAACTTTTAAGGAGGCTATTGGCCAAAAACACATTATTCAGATACTTCAAAATGAAATTCGCCAAGACAAACTTGCTCATGCTTATTTATTTGCCGGACCGCGAGGTATTGGCAAAACAACCGTGGCAAGGATTTTGGCGAAAACTGCTAATTGCGAAAAAATTCAGAAAGAGGCTAATTTTCGAAAAAACGCTGAGCCCTGTAATGTCTGCCCAATCTGTCAAGAGATTAATGCTGGACGCAGTCTTGATTTAATTGAAATTGATGCTGCTTCCAATCGTGGAATTAACGAAATTAGAGAACTCCGCGAACGGGTCCGTTTTCCGCCAAGTAGAAATAAATACAAGGTTTTCATTATTGATGAAGTGCATATGTTGACGCCAGAGGCCTTTAACGCCCTTCTGAAAACCTTGGAAGAACCTCCTCTATATATAATCTTTATTTTAGCCACGACTGAAATTCATAAAGTCCCAGAAACAATTATTTCTCGTTGTCAAAGTTTTAATTTTATCAAAGTTGAATCAAAAGAAATAATTAAAAGATTGAAAGAGATAGTAACAAAAGAGGGAATAGAGGTTGAAGAAGAAGTAATTCAAAATATTGTTTATCGTTCAGAGGGTTGCGTTCGGGATGCGGAAAGTCTACTTTCACAAATTTTAGCCTTTGATGGTAAAAGAGTTACTTTAGCTCAAGCGGAATTAATTTTACCTTCAACCCAAATTAATTATATTTTTAAACTTTTAGAAAACTTAATCAAAAAAGATGCTGGGGCAGCGATTAAACTGATTGGTGAACTTTCAGAAAATGGCGTTGATCTTCAACAGTTTATTAAAGATTTAATTGAAATTTTAAGGAAAATCTTGTTGCTTCAGGCAGGCTTGGAGAGTAAAGAAGTGCTGATAGAATTTGACAATCAGGCGAAAGAAACTTTACAAAAATCTGCTAAATTGATTGAAGCTAAACATTTAGTGGCAATGATCGAAGAATTTATTCGTGCCCAGCAAAATCTTGATTACGCCGAGATACCCCAATTACCAATTGAATTAGCAATTATCAAACTGATTTCTTGAAAACATCTTTGATTTTTTAATTCCAGAGAAATTAAGGTTCTTGAGTGTCTGCTTCGCCTCGGCGAAGACGAGGTGAGAAACGAAAGGTTCTTATATTTTATTTTTGATTTTGTCATGCGGGGTGGTGTAATGGTAGCACGACTGGCTCTGGACCAGTAAATGAACGTTCGAGTCGTTCCCCCGCAGTAAAAATCTATAATAAGTCGAGAGACCGAAGATTGACGGCTATAATTTATCCAGGATTTTTAATGCAGATAGGTTTGTTGTTAAAGATGTTGCAATGAACGCTTATTTTATTAAAAACCTCAAATGTTTAGCGAGATTAGCCGATGTTTTAGGTGAAAAAGAAACCTCTCTTTGGGCCACTCAACTAGCTAGAAAAAGTACGGACTCACTCTTATTAAAGTTATATGATAGTAAAACTGGCACTTTCACAAACTTGGGCGGGAAAAATGAAGTCAAGAGTCAGGTCTCAACGGTTGTATCATTAATACCGCTTATTATTTCTGATTTGCCACAATCAATAGTTGAAAAAATGGTTAAAGAACAAATCTTAAATTCTGATAAATTTTGGTTGCCCTATCCCATTCCCTCGATTGTCAAAGATGAGCCAAAATTTAGGGTTAATAGCAGGCTGAATGGCATAGAATATGATTGGCGAGGAGGCACATGGATAAATACAAACTGGTTTATTGTGTATGGATTACGGCATTACGGATTTTCTGAAATCGCTAATAAGATAAAAGAAAAAAGCGTTGAGCTGATTATGAAAAGCGGTTTTCGTGAAAGCTTTAATCCTCTGACCGGAAAAGGAATCGGCGCAAAAGATTTTAGTTGGTCAACACTTGTAATTGATATGTAAATTTCTTTTACTCAACAGATCGTATTTTAATATTAATTATTGGAGGCTATTTATTTAATTTTACTTTTATTTTACCTTATGATATGGACATGATAAGAAGTGAAGAAAAAAAACAGCTAACGATTGGCATGATTTTTGGCGGGAAATCTTTTGAACATGAAGTATCTCTGGTTTCCGCCCGATCAATTATTGCTGGACTTAAAAGGGCTGGTTATAAAGTGAAACTTTTTGGCATTAATAAAAGGGGGCAATGGTTGGTGGCTAAACAAGCAAAGAGACTATTGGAGGGGAGAGGAGCGATTAAAAAATTAAAAATTAAAAATGAAAAATTAAAAATTAACTCAACGATTTTTAGAGCAATGAAAGGGGTTGATGTATTTTTTCCTGTGCTTCATGGGGTTTTTGGCGAGGATGGGACGGTTCAGGGATTTTTAGAGGTAATTGATAAACCTTATGTTGGGGCTGGGGTTTTAGCTTCTGCTTGTGGTATGGATAAAGTTGTCCACAAATTGATTTTTAAGGTGAATAATCTACCAATCCCGGATTTTGTCTGGTTTAATGTTTTACGACGCAAGGAGCTAAGAACATCATTAAAGATCATAGAGAAAAAAATAAAATATCCTTGTTTTGTCAAACCAGCCAATTCTGGTTCAAGTGTCGGTATTGCTAAGGCCAAAAATAGAAAGGAATTAATTAAAGCTATTCGCCTGGCAGCCCAATACGATCATAAAATTTTAGTTGAAAGGGCAATACCAGATCCGAGAGAAATTGAGGTCAGTGTTTTAGGAAATAGAAATTCTGTTGCTTCTTTACCGGGTGAAATTATCCCAAATCGAGAATTCTATGATTATCAAGCCAAATATATTGATGGGCAATCTAAAACCTTGGCGCCAGCCAAATTATCACGAAAATTGGTTAAAAAATTCCAAACTTTGAGTATTAAAGCCTATAAAGCTATTGATTGTTCTGGCATGGCTCGAGTTGATTTTTTAATGGATCGAAAATTGAAAAAAATTTATCTTAGTGAAATCAATACTATTCCAGGCTTTACCTCAATTAGTATGTATCCAAAACTTTGGCAAGCTAGCGGACTATCTTTTGTAAATCTATTAAAAATATTGATTAAACTGGCCTCGGAGCGCTATCGAGCAAGAAAAAAATTAAAAACTTCATATCAAATTAAATCGTCATGGTATCGCCGATAGAAATATCCCTTAAGATTACGTCTCAATGATGATTAGACAAGATTTTATTAATAATTTTAAATTTTAATTTATATTTTTGATTTTTGAGATTTGATTTTTGAGTTTTTTATTGGTATGCCGCGTGATTTCCGAAAAATTTTTAAACAAAAAAAAGAAGATTTAAAACCGTGGCGAGCACGAAAAAAAATCTTGATCCCACATCGGCCCGGTAATTCTCGCCTAAAAATTTATTTAATCTCCATCTTCTTGCTGGTTCTGGCCGGTAGTATCTTTTATTTTTTGTTTTTAACAGACTATTTTTTAATAAAAAATATTAATATCTTTTATCTAGGAAACGGCAAAGACAATCTCATTCAAGAAGCTAAAATAAAACAATTAGTTGATAATTATTTCCAGAAAAAATCTTTTTTAAACTTTAGAAAAAATATTTTATTTCTTAGTTCAGGAACTGTCAGAAAAGAATTTCTTCAAGACGGCCGGCTTAATTCTGTAGTCATAGACAAACAATTTCCTGATTCATTAAATATCCAAATCGCTGAGGTTAAACCAATTGCCCGTCTGGTTATAACTGGTGGCGAAAATTATCTCCTCGATCAAAAGGTCAGGTTAATTCCCGACAGCGAAAACAACCCTAAATTAGCCGGTCTACCAACAATTTATGATCAAACAATTCTGCCGATCAACCAAGAAAGTTTTGAATTGACTCTCAGTAATGTTTCAGCTTTGCTTGAAACAAAAATTGATATTATTAACTCCATCATCTCTTTTCCGTTTATTTTTATTCAAAAAGAGGCCGGAGTTATAAAAATTGTTGCTCAAAGCAATGAAAGTTGGCGGGCCTTTTTTATACCGGACCAAAACTTTAATCAACAAATTAACAATTTAATCCTTGTTTTGCAAGAAAAATTGCAGGATAGGTCAAAACTAGAATATATTGATCTGAGATTTGGCAATAGGGTGTTTTATAAATAAAAACGCGATACTAATCTACCAATGCATGCGAATAGTACGAATTTTTTAAATTTCACTTGACAGGTTCAGGATAAAGTAGTATGATTTGATTATTAAATGGGAGGTTTCAATGAAAGTGTTGATAACAAAAGTTTCAAGGCAAGGTTTAAAAATTGTCCAAGAAGTAGATATTCCGCATCAAGCTGTTAAAAACTTGTTTTCTTATTAAGTGACCTAATTAACATTTTACGACACATAAAATAGAAGACAAAAACCTATGGATAAGTTGGATAAGTTGATTGACAAATTCAAATAATTGATTTATATTGTAATTTACAAAGAAAAGTTTTACGAGGGAGCGCTTGCTTGGGCACATGGCATGGGTCAAACAATCAGAAGAATCCTAATTCCCGAACTTGATTTTGTTATTACGTCGTATAAAGGTGAAATTTATGCTTGGTTTGGCTGTGAGAAAGTTAATAAAACAACGAGTTAATAAAACAACGGCGGAGGAATATAAAGAAATCGGCCCAATAGAAATGCCGAATGAAATTGTCAGAAAGATTGTTGACTTTGCTAAAACAAAAGAAAAAATTGATGCCTTGAGCCCTAATCTTCAAAAACTTATAGATGAATATGAGGAGCCGGGGCCTGAAGGCTGTTAAAGATAATTAAGAGTGCCTAAATTTAGGCACTCTTTCCCTCTCTTGTAGTGCTATTCAAGCATCGCATCGCAAAAGATACCTTGTGCGACGCTTATAAACTGCCCAAAACTACTCATTCCCCATAAGGAAAATATAAAGTATTTACCCAAATTTTGATATATTCAGTCGCGAACCAAGCTCCTAAAATAAAAACAGTAATAATAAGTATTATTAAAATGATAAACGAAAGATAAGGAGGCAATGTTCTACGCCAGCCACCGAATGGATCTCCTATGCTTGGATATTGAGTGGATTGAAAAACCATCTTTTAAGAGACAACATTATTTTATTGTGCCAAATATTCTAAAGGATTAACGGGAATACCATTTAATCTTACCTCAAAGTGAAGATGGGGGCCAGTCGTAAACCGGCCTGCTCCAGGCATGCCCGGAATTCCCCCGCTTCGACCAATAATCTCTCCTCGTTTTACTAAACTATCTTCTTGAATATAAATCTCACTTAAATGTCCGTAAACAGTAGCAAAACCATTATGGTGGATAAGCATAATATAACTATAACCAAAACCAGCATTTTTTGCTCTAGCAACATAACCACTAGCCGCGGCTCTAACTGCTGTCCCCTGTTCGGCCCTAATGTCGATTCCGGCATGTTCTCCTAACCAGTTTCGATAAGGATAATCAGGATCGTGGAAAAAACATGTTATTTTATTTTTAGGTGCTGGCCAGGAAAAAACCATTGGCCCTATCCCCTCTTCTAATTGTTCAAGTAATTTTCTTTCTTGTTCTTCAGCTAATTTTTGTCTGATCTTTTTTTCCGCATTAATAATTTCTCTCTCAGCCATTTTCTGCTCTCTAATTGCTTCAGTAAGTAATGCCTGGAATTTCCATTCTGCCCCCTGTGTTTCCTCAAGAAGTTTTCGCCGACCAGTCCTCTCAGCGCCCAGTTGACTTCTCTTGCCGATTAAATCAGTTTTCAGCCAGGCTAATTTAGTAAGTTCTGTCCGAAGATCTTTTTCTTGTAGTTCAATACCGGCTTTAATTAATTTTAGTTTCTCTAAATTATTTTGTAACCCTCTCTCTAAATTTTTTGTATAGTTAATTTGAGTAAAAAAGTCAGAAATAGAATTATTAAGCATGAGGATCTCTAAATAACTCTTATTTTCATATCGAGATAATCGTTGTAGGGTGTAACCGATTTGTTTTTTAATATCATCAATTTGTCCCTGCTTCTGTTGAATCACGAGTTGAAGACTACGAATTTTAAGCTCTGTCTTTTTAATTCGTTCTTCCTTCTCTTTGATCTCTAATTGAGTAGTCAAAATTTGATTAGTGATTATGCTAATTTCATTTTTTAGGGTTAGGGCTTCTTTTCTTCTTGAGTCTATCTTCTCCTGGTAAATCTTTTTTTGTTTTTCTATCTCTTGTATATATTCCTGTTGCTTTTTAATTTGTTCTTGCAGATCGCTTATTTCGTCAGCCCTTGCGTTGGGCACTAAGACAAAAAATAAAAGACTAAAAATAGAAAATACCAATAAAAAACTGAGAAAATGATTTTTAGATTTTATTTGCAATTTGTAGGTTGGCATTTTGTTTGTAAATTTGCATTATAATTTATTAATTGCTTCTTTAACCCTTTTAATGGTTTTTTCTTTACCTAAAATTTCAGCCATTTCGGCCGGTGGCGGTGAGGCCTTTTTACCGGATAGAGCGACCCGAAATGGCCAAAAAATTGGGCCGCTCCCCTGTTCCTTGGCTAAGTCATCGAGTAAAAGCTGAATTTTTTCTTTCTTGAATAATTTCTCAGACAATTTTTCTAATTTTTCTTGAACTAATTTTAAATTATAACTCACTTCCTTTGGACTCATTTTTTTCCAGCTTAAAATTTG
>CAYVCK010000032.1:0-8621 GCA_964450195.1 uncultured Gammaproteobacteria bacterium | reverse complement strand
AACCTACAACCCACTGGTTAACAGCCAGTTGCTCTTCCATTGAGCTACTGCGGAGCAATTTAATATTTTTATTTTTAATGAGCCCGTGAATCCATCCTTGTATTTTTCGATGGATTTTTCTATTACTTATACTAATTTTAAAAACTCCATACTGATGGATATTTTTATGTAAGCGATTTTTCTTAATTTTAACAATATAGCTCTTGTAGAAATGATTAAGAGGAATTTTTGTTAAAACAGACCAATATTTTTTAGCCACACTTTCATCTAAATCTCGGTGAATATATAAATAGGCTCGAAATTTATCTAATGGAATCTGACAGAAATACTTCAGCCACTTCATCATGAAATTTATAAGTTCTGGACTAGAATTACTAAAAAAAACATCTCCATCAGTTTTACTACCCTCCGCTCCGTATAGGGCTATACCGGCGATAAAAAAATCTCTTCTACTTATTGGCCCCACTTCCTTTACTCCTTCTTTGGTTAAATTTTTAATTTCTACCTCTTCCCTTTTTTGTAATTTTTTAGCCCCTATGATATTACCCTTCAAGCTGCCCGTCCGCCAATTCCAGTATAATCTTTTCATCCGCGATTTTCCCAATTTTATACTTCAGCACCAAAGACTAACTGTGCTCTTTGAGACTCTAATCTTATCACAAATTTCTCTATAGGAAAAACCCTTCTGACGTAATTTTTGTGCCTCTAATTTTTCCTTTAATTTTCCAATAAATCCCATCTTATTACCATACCAAATCGAACCAAGCAAATCAAGTCATTTATCCACAGTAGCTTTATAAACCTGCCATTCTCTAAATTTTAAACCCACACAAGTTTATAGTTTATGCTTTACAGTTTATAGTTTCACTAAATTTTGTTTAACAAAATTTAAAAATAGTCTTTTACCTTCTCAAGGCTCTCCATTTCGCGGAGTTTTTCTAAAGCCACCAGTTCGATTTGACGAATCCGCTCGCGGGTAACATTATATTTTTGACCAATTTCTTCTAAGGTATGAGCCACCCCGTCAATAAGACCAAAGCGCATCTCGAGAATTCTTTTTTCCCGATCAGGTAAACCTTTAACCACTTCTTTCATATAATCACGGAGAAGTCTAACCGCGGCAATTCGCTCCGGGGCTAGGGTTTTTAAATCCTCAATCAGATCACCGATTTCTGTTTCCTGATCTTCGTCACTACTAACTGGCGCTTCAAGAGAAGTAATGTCTTGAGAAATTTCAACCAAATGCCGAACATTTTCCACTGGTTCACCGAATTCTACCGCTACCTCTTCAAGCGTTGGTTCGCGCCCTAAAACCTGGGTCAACCAACGCTTCGTCCGCTGTAATTTATTCACACCCTCAACCATATGCACGGGAATCCTAATGGTCCGCGAATGGTCGGCTAAGGCCCGAGTAACAGCTTGTCTAATCCACCAAGTGGCATAAGTAGAAAATTTATAACCCTTCCGCCAATCAAATTTTTCCACTGCTCGAAAAAGACCAAGGTTGCCCTCTTGAATTAAATCTAGAAAAGAAAGGCCATAGCCAATAAATTTTTTGGCAATCGAAACAACTAACCGTAAATTCGCCTCGATTAAAATTCTGATTGCCTCTTTGTCTCCATAATCCTTTCTTTTGGCTAATTCCACCTCCTCGGCCGGTGAAAGAAGCGGCACCCGACCGATCTCTTTAAGATACATCTGGATAGAATCAGCGGAAATTTGACTAAGATCGTACAGTAATTCTTCATAAACTCTGTCTTTCTCCTTCCTTGCTTCTGGCGCCGAAGCCCGCAAAAGCTCTTCTTTCGTTTCAATAAGTTGAATGCCAAGTTTATCTAATTTCTCCAAAAAATTCTCTAACTCAAATATAGATTTTTCTAATCTGGGAAAAGCATGAAGAACTTCGTCTTCGGTAATAAAACCGCGCTGACGACTTTTTTCTATCAGCCAGGTCTCTTTCTCGGCTAACCAATAAATTCGTCGTCTTTTTAACAATTTTTTTTTCTTTTTCCTTGCCATATTATTTTAACTCGCCTAGGGCCTTGATAATTTGTCTTATTTCTTGGACTGTTTCCTCCACCCTTTCTCTATTTCCCTGCTCCTCCACTTCTTTCAAAATCCGCACGGCTTCAGTCAATTTATTATTTAACCACCAGTATTTCAATTTTTTTGACAGTCTGATCGCTTCTTTTTCTATCTCTCTTTTGTCTATTTCCGAAAATTCTTTTTCCGCTAACAATATTAAGAAGTCTAAATAACCAAGCATCTCTTGATTATCAGCCACCGCCTCCTGAATCTTTTGCAAATCAACAAGTTTTTCCGCCTGATAGCAATTAAAAATGCTTTTAGCGATCATTAGTTGTTTCCCGGTGAATATTTCTGACGTTAAAGTTAAAAAATATTTAATACCTATCTGCGGAAATCGCAAAACCAAGCTTATCAATCTTTCAGCCACTAGCTGCTCGAGACCAGGTTTTGCCTGGGGAAAAACTGCTGTCTCCGGCCTTATTTCAGATGATTTAATCCTTGATAAAGATTCTCGTAAAACAAATTCAGGCACCGCTAATCTCTCGCCGAGAATCTTTAGCCAGTGATCTCGCTCAATGGGACTACCGAGTTTAGCGATTTGCGGAAGAAGCAAATTAGTAATTATTTTTTTGTCTTCAAGGCTTTCTTTTTTTCGCCCCCTAAATGCCAAATCGAAAAAATACTCCATTATCGGTTGGGCGGTTTTAATAACCCTTAACCACTTTTTGGGATTTTCTCGAATATATTCATCAGGATCTTTGCCTTTTGGCAAGCGCAGGATTTTAACATTCATTTCTTGTTCTAAAGCCACATCAATACCGCGCTGAGTCGCCCTCTCACCAGCTAAATCAAGATCAAAAGCAAGAACTAGATTGTTAGTATAACGTTTTAAATTTTTTACCTGTTCCAAGGTTAGAGCCGTGCCGGAAACAGCCACGACATTTTTTGTCCCGGCCTGATGACAAGCAATAGCATCAATATTTCCCTCAACTAAAATCACAAATTGTTGTTCCTTAATTGCCTCTTTCGCCTTATCAAGAGCATAGAGAAGGCGGCTTTTATTATAAATGGGCGTTTCAGGGGTGTTGATATATTTTGCTATTTCTTCGTTTTCTGCCTCTGGCATAATCCGACCGGTAAAACCAACCGTATTACCATAGGCATCGTTTAAAGGAAAAAGAAGGCGATTTCGAAAGCGGTCGTAATATCTGATACTAGATGTTGGATACTGGATGCCAGATGTTGTTTGCTGTTTATCTGATTTAATAATCAAACCAGCCAGTTCGATGTCTTCTTGGTTAAAACCCCTCTTGGTTAAAAATTTAAAAAGTGTATCCCAAGTCGCTGGGGCAAAACCCAACTGAAATTCTTTAATCGTTTTTTCTTGAAGTTTTCGTTTTTTAAGATACTGCCGAGCTTTTAAAGCCGGTGGAGACTCTAAAAGTATCTTGTGATAAAATTTTGCCGTTAGTCTCATTATATCCAAAAGCTTTGTCCGCTGACTCATAAAATGGTAATCGCCACTCCTTAACTCAACCCCGGCTTTCTGAGCTAAAATGCGCAAAGCTTCTGGAAAGTCAACATTCTCCATTTTCATCAGAAATTTAAAAATATCACCACCATCATTACATTGACCAAAACAATGCCAAATCTGCCGCTCAGGCGAAACATAAAAAGAAGGCACTTTTTCTTGATGAAATGGACAGAGCGCCTTTAAATTTTTACCAACCGGCCTGAGTTGAACATATTCGGAAATCAACCAGATCAATCTTTGCTTTAATTTCGCTAATAACATCTTTCATAAAAACCTTAATTATTGACTTAATTTCTCCAACTCTATTTTAGCCAAATTATTTTTGGGGTCAATTGCTAGGGCTTTCTGAAAGCTCGCCTTAGCCAAAGAAAAATTTCTCTGACGGAGTTTAATCAATCCCTGAAAATAATAGAGGAGAGAAATCTCCTCTCTGATTTTAGTCGCCGGTTCTTGATTGGCCATAATCCTCCACTCCTGCCGAGCAACTACTTCATCAGGGAAATAAACCAAAATCTGACTGGCAAGTTTTTCCGCTAATTCTAAATTCCCTTGGTCAAGATAATAACTAATTAAATCAATATAAATTGCTGGTCGGTTAATTGGGTCAATTTTAAGAGCCTGTTTTAAATCTTGCTCGGCTAAATTGAATTTTGCTAAAGCAAAATTCATTCTTGCCCTAAGATGATAAAAATATGGGTTATAAGAATTAAGAATAATGGCTTTAGTAATTTGTTCTCTGGCTTGATTAATCAATTGCCCTTGAAGAGCCGGCCCTTGATCCTGAAAAGATCGGGCAAAAAGAATATCAGCCAGTTGCCCATAATATTTTGGCTGTGGATTTAAAAACAGGCTGGCTCGGGAAAGTTTTTCTGCTTTTATCAAGTCGGTTGCTCTCTCTGCTTTTTGAAAAAAATATTCTGAACGCAAATTAATTAAACCAACTAAAATTAAAAAAATGGCCAATAAGAATAATATATATTTCTCGGTTTTTTTCTTTTGGCCAATTGGCCGCCTTGAATTCCCAATGGCAACAAGTAGGCCCACTAAAAACCAAAAAATAATAGTATTAGCATAATAATACCAGTCAAAATCAATAAAATTGTGTAAAATAGAACCAAATAAACCAGCCGAAATTGCCAAAACATATGGCTGGTCTATTTTTTTTAAACCAAGCCAAAAAAAACTAATAATAAGGCAAACGAAAATCAAGGTTGCCAACAAGCCGACCTCGGCCATCATTTGCAAAAAATAATTGTGAGCATAGCGAACCGCGCTTAAAGCGTCTTTCTGATAAAGAGGATAAATAAAACTAAAAGTATCTAATCCTGAACCAGATAAGGGTCGGCTCAAAAAAATTCTTAGCGCTCCGTGCCAATAATTCAATCTTGTTTTTTGACTAACTTCTATATCGGCAGTCAAAGGATATCTTGGTGTTTCTAACGTCTGAGCAAATTTAAAATAGAAAAGACTAATGGCCAAGGAAACAGCCAATAAAAAAATCGGCCAGAGTCTTAATAAAATAAATCGTTGTTGGCGGCGCAGAAAAAACAAAATTATAAAAAAAACAACCAAAAGAGTCAGCCAAGCGCCGCGCGACTGAGTTAAAATAAAACCTACCAATAAAACGATATTGACCAATATTAAAATCATTCTTGACCGCTGTTTTTCTGCCTTAATCAATAAAACTATCGCCAAAGGAATTATCAAAAGCAAATAACCAGCAAAGGGATTTGGCCAATAAAAAGTTGAAGTTAATCGCTGATAACGACCAAGTAAAAATTCATAAATACCAACAAGCGAAAGAACAAAAGCCGCCGCAACAAGCAAGAAAAGGAAAAATTTAATCTCTTTTTCAGA
Organism: uncultured Gammaproteobacteria bacterium; assembly: GCA_964450195.1. Lineage (GTDB taxonomy): Bacteria > Patescibacteriota > Patescibacteriia > UBA2591 > CALHIP01 > CAYVCK01. The sequence continues at coordinate 3,202 of CAYVCK010000032.1, read as the reverse complement.
AAAATCAAGTTTGATAACTAAAATCATCAAAACAGCATAACCGATTAACTGAAACAAATAGAGAAAACTTTGCCAGGGAACAATTGATTGAATGACAGAAAAAACAGAGAACAATAAAAAAGCTAGCCACCAGAAGACTATCAGTAAAAAATAATAACTAGAAGAAACTGTTTTCTTTTTGGCAAATAAAACTAATAAAACGATTATCCCAAGTAAAACTAACCAACCATTAATAATTAAAAAGTGACGACCGCCAGAAAAAAACGGCGGTACAAAAATTAAAACCGCCAAAAAAAATAGAATTAAATTTCTTGAATTTAAACTAATAGCCATAAATAAACCCGGCGCATGCTAAGCCTGCCAATTGCCAAGATTAGCTTAGGGAGAAGAGGGAAGTTCGTCCCACACATTGCGGTGTGTATTTGAAAATATCTTTACCCCGTTAAATTTACGAAGTAAATTTTTTCGGGGCGAACCGATTTTGCGACCGATTGGCTCGTCCCGATAAATCGAGACTCGCCTTGAAGCGGAAGAGAAAAGGCAAACCACCAAAGAACCTGAAAAAATATCGGCTCGAACCTTATTTTAATTGATAAAACTTTTCAATTTTTGCCGAAAAATGAATATAAATTATTAGCCGAGCGCCGAGCGTTAGCGAGGCGCGAGGCGAACAAAAACTTGCGAAATCCTGACTGGCGGTGAGGGTGGGATTCGAACCCACGGTACGGTTTCCCGTACACTTGCTCTCCAGGCAAGCCCGTTCGACCGCTCCGGCACCTCACCACAATAAATAATAAACAAATTGGATTTGTTTAGGATTTAGTGTTTTGAATTTAGGGTTTTATTTTATAGGCCATCTCAAAAATTTTTTTGTTTTGCTCTAAGAAGATCGGTCTAATTTTTTCCGCCATGGCTTGTAAAACAAATTTCTTTTTAATCGGCAATAATTTATCTTTTAATGCGCAACCGAGCATAAAGGTGTTGATCATAACTGTATCCTGAGTCTCTTGCCCGATCAACTGATTGGCCACCACTAATTTAAGGTCCTTTGTCATTTTTCTTATTTCTTTTAAAACTGTCTGAGGATTAATTTTGCTCGGCTCAAATGGATAAGGACTAAACAATTCGGCATTGGTTAAAATAACGGTTTTTCTTTTAGAGGCATAATAACAGGCGCGAAGGATTTCTAATAATTCAAGCCCAATAATTAAATCAGCCCCAGCCTGCCTCACTAAAGGCGAATAAATTTTTTGACCAAAGCAAAGATGACACTCTAAGGCTCCACCTCGCTGGGCTAAACCATGGAGCTCTGTTCCTTTTGTTTCATAACCTTGATAAAAAGCTGCTAAAGCAATAATTTCAGCCATAGTCAAAAGACCCTGACCGCCATAACCAACAACAATCAAGTTAAAGCTGTTTCTTTTGAAAATAGACATAAACAAATTAAATATTTATTGCCACTAAATAGACCTTCTCAAATGTCTAATGATAAATTTTTAATGTCTAATCAAACCCAAAGTCCAAATGTCAAAAAATTATTTTGACGTTTTATATTTTAGTTTAATCTGTTCAGGAAATAATTGAGGGCAGATAGCGCAGCCCCAACAAAGACTTTCCTTAACATAATATTCTCCTCTACTATTTTTACGAATGGCCGGGCAACCATACTCTTTTAATATCTCTAAATCAGGACTTTGGTCAATGATTTCAAATTTAGGAACAGCAACTCCCTTTCTCGCCCATTTTCTAATCATTAAAAGCCGACACTCTCCCTTAGCGATAACCACTGAAATACCCCTTAAAGAATATAACTCTTTTATTTTGGCAATTAACTCTCTAAGATTATAGATATTAACTATTGCCAGTTGTTCAACGCCACAGGCCTTAACAATGTCTTCTATTTTTAAGACTTTTGTTTCCTCGCCCATGCCAGTTATGCCTACACCGGGATGGGGCTGATGGCCAGTCATCGCAGTTGTCCGATTGTCTAAAATCACTAAAAGTAAATCTGATTTATTATAAACTAAATTAATTAAAGCTGGAATGCCGGCATGAAAAAATGTTGAATCGCCAATTAAAACGACTGGCTTCTTGCCGGTTGATTTAGAAATGCCATGAGAAACGCCAAGGCCAGCTCCCATACTGACAATGAAATCAATGGCGCTAAATGGTTTAAAGGCCGCCATTAAATAACAGCCAATATCACCACCAAAAACCGCTCTTGGACCGATTGCTTGTTTAATCGCCCAAAGCGTAGCCAGATGAGGACAACCAGCACAAAATCGGGGGTGTCTTTTTTCAACTTTAAGATTTTTAAAATATTTTTTGGATTCGACCAATTCTTTAGGAATTGGCTTTTTTAATACCTTAAAGATTGCCTCCAAAACATCTTCTGGTCTTAGCTCACCAAAAGCTGGTAATAAATTTTTACCATGAATTTTTAGCTGGGGATTGACTTCTTTGGCGATTCTTATAATTTCTGTCTCGATAATCGGATCTATTTCCTCGATAACCAAAACTTCTTTTAAATTTTTAATAAAGTTTTTAATCTTTACCTCTGGAAAAGGATAGCTTAAGCCAATCTTAAAAATTGGTAACTTCAAATTAAATTCTTGATTAACTTCTTGGCAGTAACAAAAGGAGACCCCAGAAATAATAATGCCAAAACTATTATCACCTTTAAGAAAAAAGTTAAAATCTGTTTTCTCCCCTATCTCTTTTTTGATTTTTTCTATTTTTCTCAACAATTGTTTATGTCTGTCAACCACTGCTTGAGGGGAAGCATCAAATCCGCCTGGCTTTTTAATAAATTTGTCCCCTTTCTTAGGCGGTATGATTTGATTAAATTTAACTAAACTTCTAGCATGAGCCACCCGCGTGGTCAGTCTAATTAAAACTGGAATTTTATATTTTTTTGCTAAAACAAAGGCAGATTTAGTCATTTCTTTTGCTTCTTGAGGGTCAGCTGGCTCTAAAAGCGGCAGATGTCCTAATCTTGAAAACCAACGACTGTCCTGCTCAGATTGAATCGAACTCCAAGAACCAGGATCATCAGCCACCACGACAACCAAAGGACACTCTAAATAAGCTAAAGGCAATAAACTATCAAGTGCCACATTTAAACCATAATGCTTCATGGCCGCCATGGCCGGCAAACCAGAAAAAGCCGCCCCGGCGGCTGTTTCTAAAGCCACCTTCTCGT
>CAYVCK010000031.1:0-8961 GCA_964450195.1 uncultured Gammaproteobacteria bacterium | reverse complement strand
TGTCTTCGCCTCTTACCACGGGCGAACTGAGAAGATAAAAACGCAAGGCATCAGCTCCCAACTCTTCAAAAATCTCTTCTGGCTCAGGATAATTCTTTAAACGCTTACTCATCTTCCGACCGTCCTCAGCCAAGATCAATCCATTAACTATGACATTTTTAAAGGCCGGTTTGTTAAATAGAGCTGTTGACAAAACATGGAGTGTATAAAACCAACCTCGTGTTTGATCAAGCCCTTCAGCAATAAAATCAGCCGGAAAATTCTTTAGAAAAGCCCTTTTATTCTCAAGCGGGAAATGCTTTTCCGCATAAGGCATTGAACCGGATTCAAACCAACAATCTAAAACTTCAGGTGTTCGCTCCATCAGCCGGCCACATTTTTGACACTTCAGTTTAATTCTATCAACATAGGGCCGATGCAAATCTATAGTGGCTGTATGAGAACCGACAAACAAACCGGGTGGAAATTTAAAATCCAAAATCTTATTTTTCTCTAAAAGATGATAATAGGCATAAATAACTCGGACCGTATCCTCATGGGTCACAAAGAGAATGGTTTTTTGTTGATATTTTTCTTCCAGTTCTTGTAGCAATTCGGCCACCCGCTTTTCGACCATCTCAAAAGATTCACCTTCAGGCGGTTGAATAGTGTAAATATCTTTAACCCGAGCCTGAAAATCATTTAAGACTTGATATGGTTTGCCTTCAAAGAGACCAAAATTTCTCTCACGAATTCTTTGATCATAGAAAACAGGCGCTTTTAATGTTTGATTTAATATTTCGACTGTTTCTTTGATCCGGAGAAAATCAGAAGCAATAATTAAATCAATTTTTATTTTTTTAAATTTTTTAGCTAAGGCCTGAACATCTTTTTTGCCTTTCTCGGTTAAATGATATGATTTAGCTGGGTCACCATTGCAAATCTTTTTCGTATTCGTCTCTGCCTCACCATGACGGAGTATAATAAGATGATTGCCGGTCAAACTTTTTTCTGCTAATTCTTGAAGACTGCCAAGCGCTGTCATATCCCCGCACCCCTGACAAACCCAGACTGGAATCGGCGTCCCCCAATAGCGATTGCGGGAAATATTCCAATCCCGCGCCCCTTCTAACCATTTACCAAAACGTCCTTCTTTAAGATGAGACGGCAGCCAGTAAATTTTTTGATTATTTTTAACTAATTCTTCTTTAATTTTGGTTACTGCCACAAACCAAGCCGGCCAAAGATAATCATAAACCGGCGCTTCGCAACGCCAACAAAAAGGATAAGTGTGATAAATTTTTTCTGAACGATACATCAAGCCTCGCTTTTCTAAATCTTGAATAATTAGTTTGTCTGCCTCTTTGACAAAAACTCCAGGCCAAGGCGTGGCGGCTGTCATTTCGCCGTTTTCATCAATAGTGGAAATAAAAGGCAGATTTAATTTTTTACCCAGCCAAAAATCTTCTTCACCATAAGCAGAGGCAATATGAACAGTGCCTGTACCTTGATCTAGAGCAACTAATTCAGCCGCCTCAACAATAAACCAAGCCGGCTTATCAACTTTAACAAAATTATAGAGCGGCTCATATTGCCAACCGACCAAATTTTTACCTTGATATTTTTCAACTATTTCGAATTCCTCTTTAATCTCAGCTAGGCGCTCTTGGGCCAGGATCAGATATTGATCGCTTCTTAATTTTATTTTTACGTATTCTGCCTCCGGATGGACGGCTAAGGCCGTATTACCAGGTAGGGTCCAGGGCGTGGTCGTCCAGGCCAAAAAATACGTCGGAATTTTGAATTTTGAATTTTGAATTTTGAATTTTACAAAAATAGATGGATCTTCCACGTTGTCGCGATAACCCTGATTAACTTCAAAATTAGAAAGCGGCGTGGCACAGCGCGGACAATATGAAACACTCCGATAGTCGCGATAAATTAAACCCTTGTTCCAGAGTTCCTTAAAAACCCACCAAATAGATTCCATGTATTCTCGATCCATTGTTCGGTAAGCATTTTTAAAATCAATCCAGCGACCCATTCGTTCAATAGTTTTTTCCCATTCTTTAACATAACGAAGAACAATACCCCGACAGATTTCATTAAATTTAGCCACTCCAATTTTATCCTCAATCTCGCGTCTACCAGAGATGCCTAATTCTTTTTCCACCTCGTATTCAACTGGCAGACCATGACAATCCCAACCAGCTCGACGCTCAACTTGATAGCCTTTCATCGCATAGTACCGCGGCACCACATCCTTAATAGTCATAGCTAAAATATGGCCAAAGTGCGGTAAACCAGTGGCAAAAGGTGGACCATCATAGAATGTCCAAGATTTTTTCGGTGAACGCTGTTTAATGGATTTTTTAAAAATGTCATGCTTCTGCCAAAAATCTAAAATCTCTTTTTCAATTTTAGGAAATGGTAGTTCCATAAATTAGAATAGCGAGAAGATTCTCTTCAATTAGTCTTTTAATTTTTGGCGTTATCTTAACCATATTTCATATGATAACAAAAAAAGCAAAAAAACCAGAAATTTTCCCGAAAATATAATAGAAATCCGATAGAAACTTGACGGAAAGGCAATCGAATTTCTACCAAATATCTACTGAATTTCTACTGTATTTCAATTTATCTTTTATACAACCCAACATTTGACCGACTTTGTTTTGCCAATCATGTTCTTTAGCAGCAGCCAGGCGAAGTTTAACTAAATCGGCCAAATTTTCAGTCAAAGCTTTTTGAATTTTATCATTAAAATCCCGATAGTCTTCGGCGATATAGATAAGATGAGAAAATTTTTCTACTCCTGACGGAGGCGTACTCACTACTGGTTTGCCTAAAGCTAGATACTCTAAAAGTTTTAAAGAATAGGTGTACTTAATAAACTCGTCTAACCGATGGGGAATAATGGCGACATTAAATTCGTGGATATAATAAGGAGAGAGTGAATACGGTTTCCGGCCTAAAAAATAAACATTTTTGAATTTCTTTAAGTTTCTTATTTCCACTGCCGGCCGGCGAATTTCTTTTAGAAAAACTGGCCAGGTTGGACCAATTAAAACTAAAGATTTATCTAGATTTTCCTTAGCTAAATATTCTAACAATTTTGTATCAACTCTTTGCTGAATAGTGCCCAAATAACCAATAATTGGCTTAGGAATTTTTTTAATATCAGAAGGGATAAATAGTTGAGAAATGGCCATTTGAAAATAGTCAAATTCTACCCCGTTGGAAATCCAATAAATATTTTTTTCTCTCCCCAATTCTTTAAAAAATTCAACTAAAGATTCAGCCACAGTGAAAATCAAATCACCTTTTTGAGCAATAATTTGATAATTCTTTTTAAGCAAATCTTGAAATGATTTATACGAAGGATGATGAAGCCAATTGTCAACCGCATCAAAAACATAAAGATCAGCTGGCAAAACATCAAAATAACCGGTAAACATCGGAAAATAAGACCAAATAAGTCGGGAAACACTCTCTGTTTTTGGCAGGTTCTTTTCTAAAACATTTTTAATCTTTAAAGCCAGTTTCTCTTTTTGAAAAACAGAATCAACTGTTGAATAAACAAAAAAATCCTTATCGCCAATATCTAGAGACTTAGACTTTTTTATTCTTCTAAATACGGTTTTAAAATCTTGATACAGAATCTTGGCCCGAGGACCGCGCAGTATATTCTGCCAAAAATTGCGGACCGCTCTTTTTTTTGTAAAAGGGATAAAATCAACAGCAATCATTCTTATCACTTCAGGACATTTCAACAATTCACGTAAAATATGAAAATTGCGATTAACAATGCCCGTCTCCCATTCAGAAAAACAAGACATATTAAACATGATAATTTCAAAATTCATACCAGGTAGTAGAAATTTGACAATTAATTTTATTTAATTAATTATTCCTAACTATTTAGATTATTTGCCAAGTCTAGTGATTACTCGACTCAGTAATGGATAGCGGCTCTCAGCTCCGACGAATGTCGGAGCGGTCAAATTTTCACTACCTGGCATACCAGGTAGTAGAAATTTGATTAATTATTTATAGTTGTAGTCTTATTTAATATTTGAGATATGCCATGGTGTGAAAACTTTTATTTAGAAGCTGCTCTTATCCATTAGTCGCCTTGGGCGACTTATCAAATTTTCCAGGTAGTAGAGCTTCGCTTCACTGCCTGGTTTTCACTACCTGGCATAAATTTTAACGGTGGATCTTTAAGAATCCAATCAAACTCTTCAGGTGTCGAATTTCTTCCCTTTTAATTAAACCTAAAAACCAAATAATCAATAAATAAATAACAGCCCCGATTAAGATCAGAAAGAAAAGTGGAACAATCTTTTTTAATAACAAAATAACAATGCCCATCAAAAAACTTGCCAATAAAATCTTTAAAAATTTACCAATAATATTTTTCCAAGAAAATTTTGTCTCGCGCCAAGCCATTAACCCGCCTAAAAAAGCCAAAAAAGCGAAACCCAAAGTAAAAGCAATAGCTGAGCCGAGATGTTTTAAAAGAGGGATTAAACTCAGGTTTAAAACAATAATCGCGACCATGACCAATCCTCGATTAACCATATTTTTTTTCTCCTTGCCACAGGCATTAAGGAGAACAATAAAAACATAATCTAAAAAAACAAAAATAATACTAAAGCAAAGGATTCGCAAAACTGGGACCGCTTCTAAAAAGCGCTCACCATAAAGAATTCTAATCGCCGGCTCAGCTAAAATCCAAAGCCCGAATACCAAGGGCAAGGTAAAAAGGATTAAATAAAAAATCACCTGTTCAACGACTCGACGCAACTCATCTTTTTGTGTTTTAAAATAAAAACTAGCGAGCGGATAAAGAGAGGCGGCAAAAGCAATCGGTAAGATTCTTAAACCGGCCGGGATTTTCCCGCCGGCTGAATAAAAACCAACAAATTTATCGCCGGCCAATTTAGAAAGCAAAACCACGTCAATATATGAATAGATAGTGCCAAAAACGCCAACCAAGAAAAAGGGAAGAGTAATTTTTAAAAGAGAACGAAGGCGTTGAAGATTAAATCCAAAAAATATTTTAACTTGATAAACCCGATAAAGCATCCCGACCGAGAAAAACAAATTAAAAAGAGAAGCAAAAATCAGCGGTAAGGCAAGATATGGTAAAGGTAATTTGAAATATAAAATTAATAAACCAACAATTAAAACAATAAAGGCATAAAGAGAAAGACCAATACTTTCATACTTTAAATTTTGATAACCTCTTAAAAAACTATAAACAGTACTACTAAAATTTTCCAAAATAAAGGCTAAAGCAATAAGATAAACAAGTTGCTGGGTAATGAGGGGATAATTCAAAAATTTAATGATTAAAACGATGATTAGAAAAACTAAAATAGAAAAAATTGTTTTAAGGCTCAAAATATTACCAAAGAATTTATCTGCTTCCTTTTTCTCTCTGGCTGCTTGGCGAATGAGAACTTGATTCAAGCCAAGATCCATTAAAACCATAAAAATGGCCGCAAATGAAATAGCAAAGATATATTTACCAACCAGATCCGGACCAAGAAATCTCGCTAAAGCAATAAAATAAAAAAAGGCGAAAACCTTTTGCACCCCTGAACCAATAAGATAATAAAAAGTGTTTTGGGAAAGACTAGGCATAATTATTACCTCTTCTGCCACTGAGGAGCTCGCCGAGCTCTCTTTAAGCCAGGCTTCTTTCTTTCCTTGACTCTCGCATCCCGAGTTAAAAATTTAACTTTTTTAAGGGTGGACTTAAACTCCGGATTTATTTTCACTAAAGCACGGCTAATCCCGAGACGAATAGCTTCTGCCTGGGCTTTGGTGCCACCGCCTTCAACTTTAACCGCTATTTTATAATCTTTGAGGCCGGTTAAAGAAATGGGGCCCTTAATTATCTCCTGCCAGACAAAATACGGAAAATATTCCTCTAGGATTTTATTATTAATAAAAATTTCTCTTTTGCCTTTTGGATAAAACTTAATCTGAGCAACAGCTGTCTTTCGTTTACCGGTGGCCATAAAAAAAACCTCTTTTAGACCCCTGTCTTTTCTCTCTTCTTGAGGAATAATGGGTTTCCTTAGAATCTCTTGAGAAACTTTTTTGATCTTAGTTTTTTTTATTATTCGCTGAGGCATATTTATTCAAAGTAAAGATTTTTAATCATTTTATTTCTTAATTTATTCTTTGGTAACATACCTAAAACAGCATGACGAAAAACCCATCTCGGATTCTTAAGAAAAATCTCTTTTAGAGTTTGTCTTTTCAGGTGACCGGGATACCCGGTGTGCTTAAGATAATATTTTTCTAAAAATTTCTTACCAGTTACTCTTATCTGATCAATATTTTTAACAACCACTCTTGCCTCCGGCGCTCGATAGGGCAAAAAATCTCGCTTTTGCTTGCCTCGCAAAAGCAGAGCGACTTGACTGGCTAAACGACCCAAGATCTGATTTTTGGCATCTATGATATAAGCATTCTTCTTTTTTATTACTGTCATAGTTAGACAAATTTAATAATGCTCATTGGCGCACTATCCCCTTTTCTCGGTCCAATTTTAAAAATCTTGACATAGCCACCCGACCGCTCCTTATAATTAACGGCTAATTCTTCCATGACCTTCTTAACAGCCTGACAGTTTTGCAAAAATCCAAAAAGCCTGCGTCGTGCCTTTAAACCATCTTGAGACTGAGCAATCTTAATCAATCTTTCGACCACTGGTCGTAAAGCTTTAGCTTTGGCCAGTGTTGTTTTAATTTGTCCATGCAGAATTAAATTTCTCGCTAAAGTCTTGATGAGGGCCTGACGCGGACCAACTTTTCTGGAAAGAATTTTCTTTTTCTTTCGATGACGCATACTAAAATTATTTAGATTTCTCGAACCTGAAAGATAATAAAAAGTGAAAAAATTCAACCTTTATTAATCTCTGTTTTGAAATTACCACTTTCTTACTTTTTACCTCTCTTTTTTCCTGCCGTCTTCTTTTTGGCTGGTTTCTTAGCTGGTTTCCCAACCTCTTTTTCTAATTCTTTCTTTTTTTCCTCAACCTTTTCAGCAATAAACTTAAATTGTTCAACCAACATCTTTGTTGCTTCCAGAAAAGCCTGCCAAGGAAGAATCGTTCCGTCGGTGGTTATTTCAAAAATCAATTTGTCAAAATCTGTCCGTCGACCAACTCTGATTTTTTCGATTCTAAAACCCACTTTTAATACCGGAGAGAAAAATGAGTCCATAACTATTGTTCCTAAGTCAATGCCAGCTCGGTCTTTTTCCTCTGAAGGGACATAACCGATACCGCGTTTTACCACGGCCTCAATTTCTAAGCTTGCCTTCTTATCAGTCAGGGTGGCTAAATGAAGTTTTGGGTTGACAATTTCAACATCAGCATTTTTTTCAAAATCAGCGGCTGTAACCTTCTTTTCTTCTTTAACTAACAACCTTAATTTTACTGGCTCATCTTTAAAAATTTTCATCCTTAAAAGCTTTAAATTCAAAATAATTTGCAGAACATCCTCTTTTATCCAAGGGATGGTAGAAAATTCATGCCTCACCCCCTTAATCTTAACCATATCAACTGCCGCACCGGACATAGAAGAGAGAAGAACCCTTCTAACGGCATTACCCCAAGTTGTGCCATAACCAGGATAACATGGTTCAACGATAATCGTCCCTTTATTTTTATTTTCTTTATCTTCCTGGTATTCAATTTTTGTTGGTAGAAAAATTGGTTCCATACCAAAATTGTTTAAAAATTTAAGTTATAATAACGCAAAGTTTTTAATTACAATTTTGCGTACCCCCTCACTCAAAAATTAGTTGAGATTTTTAATTTCCCTTGATCTAAAAATTTTTCTTTAAGTTTATTAATCTTTTTAATTTTATCCTCTGAGTGAGGGGATAACGATTTTGTTACTTCGCTCGGTCGCTTCGCTCCCTGCGCTTCAGACAAAATCGTTATCGACTATAAAACTCAACAATTAACTTAGTATTGATATCTTTCGGCAAATCATCCAAGTCCGGCCCTTTGATAACCTTAATTGACAGCGTTTTTTCTTCTACAGCCAACCAAGCCGGTGGTTCGGTTTTCCCCTTAAAAAAAGCAATCACACTAGCTATTTTATCTTTAATTCGACTATTTTCTTTCGGTCTAATTAGATCGCCGGTTTTCACTTGATATGAAGGAATATTCACTTTGTGATTGTTAATGAAAAAATGACCGTGACCGACTATTTGACGAGCCGAACTACGAGACAAAGCAAAACCGGCGCGATAAATCACATTATCCAGACGAGTTTCTAAAAGCCTTAAAATTGTTTCTTCTGTATTACCAATTTTTTTTCTCGCTTGATTAAAATATCTCTTCATTTCATTCTCAGAAACCCCATAGAGCCTTTTCAGTTTTTGCTTCTCTCGAAGACGAAGACCATATTCCGTCAACCTCAGATATCCTTTGGGTCCGTGAATGCCAGGCGGATATTTTCTCCTCACTAAAGGACATTTAATCGAATAGCAACGCTCCCCTCTTAAAAATAGTTTTTGCCCTTCTCGCCGACAAATTTTACATTTGCCAATTTTATTTGTGAACATAGTGAACAATTATAAAATTGAGCACCCCGCCCTTTCTAAATCTTAATTAAAGTATTAAACAATCTTTTCTTCAAATGTCCTAAAGTAGAACCATATTTTTTCAATTTGAGCTCTCTTTCTCTTGCATCTTTCTCTGAAATATAAGCTTCATAATAAATCAATTTATAGCCTGGTCTATCCTTCTTGTGTTCTCTTATTCTTCGTAAAATATTGTCAGTAAAACCAATGTAAATATATTTTGACTTCGGCTTTTTTAATAAATAGATATAAAAGGGTAAAGTTCGATTTTTCGGACCTAAATGTTGAAATATTCGCTTAAATAAAAGGTCTTCTCGTTCTTTGAAAGAAAATTGTCGATGATTGTATCGCCAAACATATTCTCCA
>CAYVCK010000030.1:0-9071 GCA_964450195.1 uncultured Gammaproteobacteria bacterium | reverse complement strand
TGGTATTCATACAAGAATTATACCTCCGAGGTCCGATTTTTCAAACTTTACCCAATAAAATGCTAATCTGCGGACTGCTAATAAACAATTTAACCCATTCGCGGTTCGCATTATTAGCATAAAAATTCGCAAATTAGCATTATGAATATAGATTTCAATAATTTGAAAAATAAAAAAGTGACGGTGATGGGTCTAGGCTTACTTGGCGGCGGTGTTGAGGATGTTAAATGGCTGGTCAAAAAAGGTGCCAAAGTTTTAGTGACTGATTTAAAAACAAAAAAAGAATTAAAAGAATCTCTTAAAAAATTAAAAGGTTTACCAGTTAAATATATTTTAGGCAAGCATAGAGAAAAAGATTTTAGAGAGACAGATCTTATTATTAAAAATCCGGCTGTACCAAAGAAGTTAAAATATTTAGAAATAGCCAGAAAGAGTGGTATTCTGATCGAGAGCGATCTTTCTCTTTTTTTCAGATTATTTAAAGGCAGAATTATCGGTGTCACTGGCACCAAGGGAAAATCAACAACTGTGACTTTAATAGCCGAAATTTTTAAAGAAGCAAAAAAAAGATTTATTTTTGGCGGAAATATCGGTCAATCACCCTTGGCTGATTTAGATAAAAATTATCCTTTAGCTATTTTGGAACTTTCTTCTTGGCAGTTAGAAGATCTGGCCTACTTGAAAAGAAGTCCAGAAGTGGCAGTGATAACTACTATTTTCCCTGACCACCTTGATCGTTACAGAAATTTTCAAGAATATATTAAAGCTAAAAAAATTATTTTTAAATTTCAAAAAAAAGAGGATGTTCTGGTTTTAAATTATGATAACAAAATAACAAGAAGTTTTATTAAAGAAGTCGAGAGTCGGGTGGCTTATTTCTCAAAAGGCCATTTGAAAAATAAAAATAGCGTTTTTGTCAAGGGTCAAGTAATAGTTTTCCGGCAGAATAAAAAAGAGAAAAAGATTGTTTCTTTAAAAGAAATCAAGCACAAATACCATCTAGGAAATATTTTAGCTGCTGTTTCAGTCGCTTGTATTTTTGGTATTTTTCCCAAAATTATTAAAAAAGTTTTAAAAGACCTTAAAGGTCTCCCTGATCGTTTGGAGTTAGTGAGAGTCTTGAAAGGGGTTAAATATTATAATGATACCACCGCCACAGTGCCAGAAGCAGCTATTTTTGCTCTCAAATCATTGAGTCGGAACCGAGATATTATTTTAATCTCTGGCGGCGCGGATAAAAAATTGAATTTTGAAGAATTTGCTCAAGAGGTAAAAAAAAGATGTAAAGCTGTAATTCTATTACCTGGCACAGCCACAAAAAATATCAAACATCAAATATCAAGCATCAAATATCATCTCTTTTTTGAGGTGAAAAATATAAGGGAGGCAGTGAGAAAGGCAGCGAATTTTGCCCAAAAACACGATATTGTTCTTTTGTCTCCTGGTTGCGCCAGCTTTGGTCTTTTTAGGAATGCTTATGATCGAGCGAAGCAATTTAAAAAGGCAGTTCTTTCTCTATAAGTTATGAAAAAATTTCATCAGCCAGATTATCTTTTTTTTGTTTGTTTTGGGATTATTTTATTTATTGGCGCAGTATTTCTTGTTTTAGTTAGCAGTCCATTGGGGGCGAGAAATTTTCAAGATCCTTTTTATTTTTTAAAACATCAGTTGATTTTTGGTTTTATCCCTGGCTTGATTTTATTTTTTGTTTTATCTCGGCTTGATTACCATTTGTATAAGCGGTATGCTGTTTTTTTATTGATTATTACCTTTTTACTTCTTTTTTTGGTTTTTGTTCCAAATTTGGGCTATGGTCGTGGTCTGGCCCAACGCTGGATCAAAATTGGCAATATTTCCTTTCAGCCAGCTGAATTAGCTAAATTGACCTTTTTGTTTTATCTAGTGGCTTGGCTCGATAAACGAGATAAAGAAATTAAAAAAATGGCTAAAGGTACTGGGCTGTTTATTCTTTTACTTTACTTAATGACTTTGCCCATTATTCTTCAACGACACTTGAGTACTTTAATAATTATTTTTTTGGTTTCTTTAACAGTCTTTTTTTTAGCTGGCGCACGATTGATTCAATTTTTGATAATTATTGGCTTAATCTTGAACTTAGTTTTATTAATGATTATTTTGAGCCCTTTTCATTTAGTCCGCTTAAGGGGTTTTTTAGAGCCAGGTCTTGATCCAAAGGGTGCGGGCTACCATTTACAACAAGCTTTAATTGCTGTCGGTTCGGGTGGATTATTGGGTCGAGGTTTGGGCCGCTCAGTCCAGAAATTTCTTTATCTGCCAGAAACTTTTGGTGACTCTATTTTTGCTGTTATGGCTGAAGAATTTGGGTTGATCGGCATTTTAATTTTTCTTTCTCTTTACGGTTTTTTTATTTATCGGGGTTTTAGAATTGCTCGATCAGCTCCAGATAATTTTGGCTATCTTTTGGTGGCTGGGATTATGGCTTGGATTTTCTTTCAGGCAATGATTAACATTGGGGCCATGATTGGGCTTTTGCCTCTGACTGGTGTGCCTTTGCCTTTGATTAGTTACGGTGGCTCGGCAATGGCTATTTTACTAGCGGCTTTGGGAATTGTGATCAACGTTTCTCGTCAAACAAGAGAATCGCGGCCGAGATTAATATGACCAAAAAACGTCTTTTTTCACCATTTTTAATTTTATTTTTATTTCTTATTTTCTTTTTGATTTTGTTCCACTTTAGTTATCAAACCTTGAAATATTTTTCTGCTAAGCAAGAATTGAGTAAAAGGATAGCTGAGATTGAGGAGTTAGAAAGAAAGGCTGTCGAGCTTAGAAATTTAAAAGAATATTTAGCTACTGGTTTTTATAAAGAAAAAGAAGCCCGGCTGAGATTCGGTTATATGAAAGCTGGCGAGAGGGTGATTATTTTACTCCCTGGAAAGGAAAAAATAGAGAATCTTAAGGAAAAACAGGGAACAACCCCTTCACCAAAAAGTTTTGAAGATGGCTTTGGGTTAAATTTTAAAAATTGGTGGCAATACTTTTTCAAATAATGCGATAATATCTTTAAATGTTATTATCTTATAATATTAGAATGATTAATATAGATTGGTTTATTTTCCAAAAGATAAATTCTTTGGTTGGTCAGTTTTCTGCGCTTGACGCCTTTGGTATTTTTCTGGCTGAGTATTTGATTTATTTTCTATTCCTTTTTGCTTTTGTTTTTTACTTTGCGCTTTGGTTAAAAACAAAAAAATTTCCATCTCAACAGTTGTTGGTGTTGGGTTTGATTTTAGGCTTAAGCCTTTTGAGTCATTTTCTCATCAGAATGTTTTATTTTCGGCCTCGACCATACATTGTTCAACCCGAAGTTTTTCGTCTTAGTTATTTTTTAATTAGAAGAGTCTCGAATAGTTCTTTTCCCTCAGGCCATGCTATTTTAGCTTTTTCTTTGGTTTTTGTTATACTATTAAAGAATCAAAAATGGGGTTGGTTGTTTTTTGTTTTAGCTTTTTTAATTGGTTTAGCCAGAATTTTTGTGGGCGTCCATTGGCCATCAGATATTTTAGCCAGTATTCTTATCACTTTTATTTTGAGTCGATTGGCGAAGAGGTTTATCTTCTTAAAAAATAATTTATAGTTTATTTTGTGTCTCAACTTATTGAAGAATTAATTAAAGCTGGCCATCTTAGAACACCGCGGATTATCTCTGCTTTTCAGAAAATCAAAAGGCAAGATTTTGTTTTATCAGAAATAAGGGAAGAAGCCGATGGTAATTATCCGTTATCTATCGGTTATGGTCAGACGATTTCTCAACCCTTTACAGTTGCCTTTATGTTGGAGTTGTGTCAGCCGCAGGAGGGTGACAAGGTCTTAGATATTGGTTCTGGCTCTGGTTGGACAACCGCTCTTTTTGCCGAGATTGTCAGCGAAAGAGGTAAGGTTTTTGGCATTGAACTGATTTCCCAATTAAAAGAATTCGGGGAGGGTAATGTGAAGAAGTATAATTTTGTTTCTTCTGGTCGGGTAGTTTTTATTTGTGGTGATGGTTCAAAGGGCTTGTCGCATGAAGCGCCATTTAATGTCATTCACGTTGCCGCAGCGGCGGCTGATATTCCCCAGGCTTTATTAGATCAATTAGCCATTGGTGGTCGGCTGGTTATTCCAGAAGGCACGATGACCCAAGATATGGTTTTAATTACTAAAATTTCTGACCGGCGTTTTGAAGAAAAACGATTTCCTGGCTTTGTTTTTGTGCCTTTGATTAGGGGTTAAACTTGACAAATTTAATTGTTTGATTTGTTATTAAATCAGGTGCCATAGTAAAAAGGGCTAAAAAAATTGTAATTTTTGATATTTAGGGCCAGTGGAAACACTAGCCCCTCTTTAATTTACACAAATCCAAGCTCTAACATCCTTCATAAGAGAGTAGTAAATCTTAAAAACCTGCCAGCCAAAGTTTTATTTAAAATAAAAGATCTGCTATAATAGAAGTAATTAAATAAATATGATTAAAGATAAAGATCGAGTAGTTTCTTAGTTCTTATTCTATGCAAAAAACACTGAAGAAAATTATTCGGGAAATTTTAGTTCTCATCGGCAGTTTATCAGATAAAAGTTTGATTAAAATTATTAATTTGATCGAACAGAATTTTCTTAAAGATCCTGTTTATATTCAAGGCGCGGAAAAAATGAAAAAAGAAATTCAGACTGGCGGAATGCAAAGTAAATATGTTTTAATTAGAAAAATTTTTAAGAGTCTTTCCAAAAATAGTCAAAGAAAAATAATTGAGAATTTTTTATTAAATGAAAGCATTCTTGGGCGTAATGAAAGGGAGAAAGTAAAAAGGAAATTTGGTTTAAATCCGCCCTGGACCATGGTCATTAGCCCGACAGCTCGTTGTAATTTATATTGCCAGGGTTGTTATGCCGGTGAATACAATAAAGATTATGATTTGCCATATTCAGAAGTAGATCGAATTTTAACTGAAGCCAAAGTCTTAAGTATCTATTATGTTACTATTTCTGGCGGCGAACCATTTATTTGGCCGCATCTTTTGAAAATATTTGCTAAACATAATGATGTTTATTTTCAGGTTTATACTAATGGCACTTTGATTGATAAAAAAATGGCTGAGCAATTGGCCCAATTGGGTAATGTGATGTTAGGCATTTCAGTTGAGGGCCTTGAAAAAGAAACTGATACTCGGCGTAGCCCTGGTGTTTTTAAAAAAGTAATCCAAGCTATGGATAATTTAAAAGAAGCCGGCCTGCTTTTTGGTTTTTCCGCTACGCCAACAAGATATAATTCAGAATTGATTATGTCAGACAAATTCATTGATTTTTATATTGAAAAGGGTTGTACTTTTGGTTGGTACTTTCAGTATGCGCCAATTGGACTGAAGCCAGATGTTTGTTTAATGGCGACACCGGAGCAGAGAAATAATTTAAGAATTAGGGTTAATGAAATCAGAAACACCAAACCGATTTTCATTGGTGATTTTTGGAATGACGGTCAGTATGTAGGTGGTTGTATTGCCGCGGCCCGGCCAGGTGGTTATTTTCATATTAATTGTCGGGGCGATGTTGAACCCTGTGTTTTTTTACAATTTTCTGTTGATAATATTCGGGGGAAAAAACTTATTGAGGTGATTCAGTCTAATTTTTTTAAAGCTTTTCAAGAAGCCCAACCGTACTCTGAGAATGGCAATTTATTGATGCCTTGTGCTTTAATTGATCATCCAAAAATTTTAAGAGAACTGATAAAAAAATATCAAGCTAAACCATCTTATAATTCTGGCTGGTCGATTATTGAAGACCCTCAAATTACCAATTTTTTAGATCAGTATTCATCTGAATATAAAAAATTGACTGATCTAATTTGGGAGAAAGAATTAAAATCATTTTATCCATGTTGGAAAGAAAGAGATGAATTTAAATAGAGAGTAAATATTAAGCAGTTTGAGTAAATGACTAATTACGAATGTCTAATTTTTAATCAAATTCCAATAACTAATGACAAAATAACGAAAATAAATAATTTTTTTAGACATTGGATATTTTAACATTAGGCATTGAGAAGACATTAGGTCAATTAGAAATTAGAAATTTAAAGTTTTATTTTGTTTCCCATAATGGTAAGGTTGATCTTTATTAAGAAAATGATACAATCTAAATTATAAAGGTCGTTAATTAGAGAAATTATAAATTTATGAAAAGGAAGTTTCTGTTGGCCGAATTTTTGATTAAACTTGCCCTGGTTTTGGGCTGGGTTTCTTTAGCCGGTGGCGTTTTCAGTTTTTTAATGATTATGTTTTATGCCATTCCTGGCTTGGTTATTACTGGCGCTATTCTTCGCGAAGCTTTAATGGCTGCTGGCTGGGGAATTTTGGCTTTTGTTCTCTTTGGTAGTTGGGCTGAATCTCTGAAAATTCTTTTGGCGATTGAAGAGAATACGAGGAAAATGTAAGATCAGTCTTTAAGATCTAAGATCAAAAGTTTTGGTTGAGATCTGTCTTTTTCCTTTTTTATAGTTAAGATTTGATTTAAGGAAAATGGATAAGCGTAATTTTCTGCGATCCGCTTGCTTAAAAACATTTTTGATACCGTAGCAAGGAGCAAGGCAGTTGTCTGCTCGTCCGGCATTCGGCTTAAGCTGTTTTATGGCCTGGTAGCCAAGTGGTAAGGCAGGTGTCTGCAAAACACCTAGACGTGGGTTCAATTCCCACCCAGGCCTTAAAGCCCTGGCCGGCGGGCAAAACCGCTAGACGCGGATGTTCCGCAACTATTTGTTCGGAGGTTTTTGGGACAATTTCCGCCGGTATTTTATTTCTAATTTGGGTAGAGTTTTAGGCAACATCTTATTTTATTTTTATGCAGAAAGAAAGACTTGTTATTATTGACGCGCCAGCCATTCTTCACCGCGCTTGGCATGCTTTACCGAAATTAACTGATAAAAAGGGTCAAGTAGTTAATGCTGTTTATGGTTTTACTTCTGTTTTTTTAAGACTTTTGCGTGAGTTTCAGCCAACTCATATTGCGGCTTGTTTTGATACCGCAGCCCCAACTTTTCGGCATAGGGTTTATAAAGAATACAAAGCAACGCGTCTGCCCCAACCCCAAGAATTCTACGATCAAATTCCTTTAACTAAAGAGGTTCTTCGGGCTTTTAATATTCCAGTTTTTGAAAAAGACGGCTATGAAGCCGATGATTTTATCGGTATTTTAAGCCATAAATATCATCAAACGGACTCAGAGATTATAATTGTCACTGGTGATCTTGATGCTTTACAGTTAGTTAATAAAAAAACTAAGATTTATTTTTTGAAACAAGGAATTTCAGAGATTAAAATTTATGATGAAGCACAAGTAAAAGTTCGCTATGATTTAGCGCCAAGGCAGTTAATAGATTTTAAGGCTTTGGTTGGCGATCCTTCTGACAACATTCCTGGCATTGAAGGAATCGGCAAGAAAACAGCTTTAGATTTAATTCAGAAGTTTGGTGGCCTGGAAGCTATTTATCAATGTCTCGAGACAAGTGGAAATAAAGAGATTAGAGTGGGTATAAAAAAATTGTTAAGAGAACAAAGGGAAAAAGCTTTTTTGAGTAAAAAATTAGTAACTATTTTAAAAGAAGCACCAAAAGATTTGACTCTAGAAATAAAAGATTGGCCAGGACCAGATATGGAGAAAATAAAAGAAATTTTTAAACGTTTAGATTTTCAGAGCTTATTAAAGAGACTCGAGAAAACAGAAATTAATCCTAAACAAAATAAAATCTTCTGATATGGTTATTTTTATTTACGGCCCAGATACTTATCGTTCACGAAAAAAAATATCCGAGCTTCGCGATCAATTTATGAAAAAAAGGGACGAGCGCGGTTTTAGTATTGTGGATTTAGATGGTGAAGGTTTAACCGTTGAATGGTTTCGGAAAGCGGTCTATTCGCCTAGCCTTTTTTCAGAGAAACGCCTCATCGTGGTTGAGAACTTATTAGCGAAAAATAAAGATAAAAATTTATTAACAGAAATTGTGAATTTTCTTAAACAGATTAGAACTGATCGAGAGAATGTGGTCATTTTTTGGGAGGAAAACTTGGCTAAAAATGAGATCAATAAAGATTTGGTGAAATTATTAAAGGCAGGAGAGTATGTCTATTACTTTGAATTTCTGTCTAATTTTGGAGTTGAGGACTGGATTAAAAAGGAGACGGTGAGAAGAGGAGGAAAAATTGAGCCCCCGGCAGTTCAAAGTTTAGCTCGTTTTTTTGGCTCGGATCTTTGGCGCATTTCTCATGAAATTGATAAATTACTGGCTTATGTTAATTATTGCCGAGGAGCACCTTTAATTTCAGCTGAGATGGTTGGGAGTTTAGTGGTTTCTCCGCTTGAGGAGAGTATTTGGCTGTTGGTGGATGCTTTGGCTGATAAAAATAAAAAGAGAGCGGTTGAGCTGCTCTCAGACCAACTGGCTCTTGGCGTTGCTTTTGGTTATATTATTGTCATGTTAGCTCGACAACTGAAAATCATTTTCTCTCTAAAAGAGGTGGTGAAAAGTTTTCCGAAAATCAATGTTCAGCAAGCAGCTGAGAAGCTTAAATTACATTCGTATGCCTGCCAGAAGGCCTTTTCACGGATTCAGGCTTATCAGGCCGAAGAAATAAAAAAAATCTATCAAAAATTGGTGGAGATAGATTTTAAAAGCAAAAGTAGCAAAATTGATCCGGAAGTTTTGCTGGATTTATTGATTGTTAGCCTTTAGTTTGTTTTAAGAAATGATTTAATTTTTTTGCTAAGCGGCTTTTTTTACGACCAGCGGTGTTTTTTTTCAAAATACCTTTCTGCCAAGCTTTATCAAGAGATTTTTGAAGTTTTAAATAATAATTTTTTGCCTCCTCTTTATTTTTAAGAAGAAGCGCTTTTTTGAATTTTCTTTCAAGATAATTAATACCCTGTTTGATTTTTTGATTATAAAAATATTTTTTTTTAGATTGTCTGACGGCTTTTAGGGTTGAATTATGTCGAATCATAAAATAATAGGGTAAAGTTTGAAAAATCGGACCTCGGAGGTATAATTCTTGTATGAATACCAC
>CAYVCK010000029.1:0-9426 GCA_964450195.1 uncultured Gammaproteobacteria bacterium | reverse complement strand
AGAAAATGACAATTTACAACCATCATCTCCTTACTCAGCTTCAAAGGCCAGTGCTGATTTATTAGTTTTAGCTTATTTTAAGACTTATAAACTACCAGTTTTGATTACTCGCTCAACCAATAATTATGGACCCTATCAATATCCGGAAAAAGTTATTCCTTTATTTATAACTAATTTATTAGAAGGTAAAAAAATTCCTCTTTATGGAAAGGGTTTAAATCGAAGAGATTGGCTTTATGTGATTGATAGCTGCCGAGCGATTGATTTAATTTTACATCGAGGGAAAATCGGAGAAATTTATAATGTGGCTGGTGGTCAGGAATTGACTAATTTAAAATTAACAAAGATTATTCTTGAAGAATTAAAAAAAGATGATTCTTGGATAGAATATGTCAAAGATCGACCTGGCCATGATTTTCGTTATGCCGTCAATTGTCAAAAAATAAAAAAAATTGGTTGGCGACCGAAATATAAATTCAGCCAAGCGATTAAAGATACAATTAATTGGTACAAAAATAATTCTTGGTGGTGGAAAAAATTAAAATCAGGTGAATTTTTAAAATATTACCAAAAACAATATAAACCCCTCCCCAAAAAATTTTGGTCTAGAGGTAAGGCCTACTAAACTTTAAAATGTTAAAGTCTAAATTTTTGTTAAAAATTTTTTTATTCCTTTTTAGTTTAATTATTTTGGGGGGTTGGTTTGGTTTAGTTTTCTTCTTTTCACGGCCAGCTGATACAATTATTAATTTTGTGCCTGAAAACGCTCTAATCTACTTTCATCTCTCTTTTAGTCCCCTTCGTTCAGTAAGCCGTCAAGCCAGTATTTTCTTCCAAAAAAATTGGCCGGTTAAAACAGTTAACTTTTTATTCTCTCAGCCGAGCTGGCAAACACTAAAACCATATTTCGCTCCGGAAATCATTGCTTCTCTTCGAGAATTAGGATTGGTTCTTTATCAAAAAAACGACGAAATTTTCCCGCTGCTTATTTACCGATTTAAGCCAGATTTTAATCATTTAGTCCCTGTTTTTAATAGACAAGTCGAGATAAATCAGGTTTATCCTTTTTGGCTCTCTTCTGATCTGGTAATTTTAAGTCCTGAAAAAATTGATCTTCTAGAATTAATCGGTCAAGCAAAATTTCTACCAGCCGATGAACTTTCTAGACCCCTGATCAGTCAAAGTTTCGCTCAAATTTATCTTAATTTATCAAAAATAGAAACCATAACTAAAGAGAGTTTTAAAAATTATTTAGAGGAAAATTTTTCTCTTTATCAAACTTCTCAATCGAAAATAGGCTATCTTGAGGTCTTTTTAAAAGAGAAAGATGTCTTTTTTTTGGAAAGTTATGCCAGCAAAAACTCAATCCCACCTCTCTTTAAGAAAAATGAAAAGATAGCAGAATTTTTCCCTTTTCAGCCAGATTTAGAATATTTTTTACTCTATTCAAAAGAAGAATCCCTGGTAGAAAAAAATCTTTCTAATTTTATTGGCCTAAAAATTTTTGAAAGATTCTCCCCCAAAACCGTTCTTTTAAGTAGAGAGGGGATTATTTTTATAACCAAAAAGCCGGCCGGTTTTTCCTGGCCGAGCTGGGAAACTACTTTAAGAGACAAACTGAGCTATTGTTTTCCTCAAGAGAAAAAAATACTTCTGCCTGATAATAGTTTCATCACCGAGATAAAGGCTGATCCGGAAATCTTTAAATTTGAATGGCAAATTTTAGACGGATTTAAAATGGCTGAACTAAAAACCGAAACAGAGACTCTTGACTTAGCCACTGCTTACAATGACAATTTTTTACTTTTTGGCCAAGGTCTTGATTTTTTTAAATCTATCCTAAAGACCTTTCAAAGGCCAGCCCCTGATCTTCTGACAAAAAAATGTTTAAGTAAGGATCCGGCTCAAGTCTTAATCTTTTCTAGTAAAAACAAGGGTCTATTTCTTATCATTTCAAAAGATGATCGTGCTCCTAATAATCCGATCCTGAGGGGCTGTCTTAAGCTGGAATAATCCATCTAGACCGGGCCAAGCAGGCTGTGGATAACTTCTCTTGATTTGTTTTTTATATTTCTTATTATTAAGTCCTACAACTTTGCCGAGTTTTATTTTTTTTATTTATGATGAAAAAAAAATTCCTTGAGGAAATAAAAGTCTTACTAGAGAAGCAGAAGAAAGAAATCGAGAAACAATTGACTGAAATTGCTGAAAAAAGCCGACGTGGTGGCAATATCTATGAAGCAAAATTTCCCCACTACGGTCGGGCTGAAGATGAAAATGCTGATGAGGTGGCTGCTTATATTGATGCCGTCTCCTTAGAAGACAATCTTGCCTCGGCTTTAAATGAAATTGAACAAGCCCTGGAAAAATTAGAGAAGAATAATTACGGAATCTGTGAAGTTTGTCAGAAACCAATAGACAAAAAAAGACTTCAGGCCTTGCCGACAGCCCGCTGGTGTCTCTCCTGTAAAACAAAAACAAGATAGTCTCCAATGAGAAAAAGAAATTTAAAATTTTTAAGGATAGTGATCGTTGTCCTTAGTTTTTTTATTTTAGATAGACTTTTGAAAATCTGGTTTTTTAGCCAGCCGACAAAAAAATTTAGATTTTTATTTTTCCAACTTTCTCTTTATAAAAATGATAAAATCTTTTTTGGTTTAATACCATTTAATTTTCTCACCATCATCTTTTCTTTAGTTATTCTTTTCTATTTAGTTTATTGGTTGTTTTGTTTTTGGCGTCAGAGCCAGTTTTTTTCTTTTTTTGCTGGTTCGCTGATTTTTGTTGGCGCTTTCAGCAATCTCATCGATCGTTTCCGTTACGGTTTTGTGATTGATTATCTCGCCTGGCCATTAAATTTTTTTAATCTAGCCGACTTGATGATTTTAGTTGGAGTGATTATTTTGGCGATTGAATTAATTTTTAAAGAAAAATAAACTTGATAAAAAAAAATGGAAAAAAGCAAAAAGCCGTCCTTTTTCTTTTCAACCTCAAAAACGAGTCATTAAGCTCGTTCTTTTAATATAAACTTTCAACATAAACTCTGCCTCATTAATAACATTAGCCGCTCAAATTTACTTAAGTAAGTAGAAGTAAGTTAGTTTTTTACAAAACTTTTGACTGTGTTATAATAAAGGTGAATTCTAAATTTTAACTTATTTTAAATTTTTAAATTTTGAATTTGCCTGCCCCGTAGGAAGCCGTAGGCTTTCCTTTGGGATTTAGAAATTCGGATTTAGAAATTAGAAATTTCAAGTTTATGCTTTCTAAAGTCTATTCAGCGGTTAATATTGGTCTTAACTCCAGGTTGGTTGAGGTCGAGGTTGATATTAGCAGGGGCTTTCCTTGTTTTGCTATTGTTGGTTTGCCAGATAAAGCAGTTGAAGAAGCCAAAGAAAGAGTGCGCTCAGCCATGACAAATTTGAATTTGAAATTTCCCAGTCAGCGCCGAATAATTATTAATTTAGCCCCAGCCGATGTTAAAAAAGAGGGTTCAATTTATGACCTGCCGATTGCTTTAGGTATTCTTCTAGCTTCAGAAGGGGTGGCTTTTAATTTTTCTCCCGAATCTCGACTCTTCATTGGCGAGCTAGCTTTAAACGGCGATCTCCGCCATATTAAAGGCGTTTTGCCGATGGCGATTTTTGCTAAAGAAAAAGGTTATCAAGAAATTTATTTACCCGAAACCAATTTAGAAGAAGTAAAACTGGTTAAAGGATTAAAAATTTATCCACTCAAAAATTTTAAAGAATTATTAGATCACTTAACCGGCAAAAAGGTTATTAAGCCAATAATTAGTCGGGGGGTAAAAATTCAGGCTAAAGAAGATTTTGAAATTGACTTAGCTTTTATTAAAGGTCAAGAATTCGCCAAACGGGCCTTAGAGATTACCGCTACCGGCGGACATAATTTGCTGATGGCTGGCCCGCCCGGTTCAGGTAAAACTTTTTTAGCTCGCGCTCTACCTTCTATTTTACCCATCCTTACTCAAGAAGAAATACTTGAGATAACAAAAATTTATAGTGTGGCCGGGCTTTTAAAAGAAGATAAACCCTTGATTAAAGAACGACCATTTCGCTCGCCTCATCATACTATTTCTGATGTTGCTTTGGTTGGCGGTGGACAATTTCCGCGGCCGGGTGAGATCAGTTTAGCACATCGAGGCGTTCTTTTTATGGATGAGTTTTCTGAATTTTCTCGTTCAGTTTTAGAAGCCTTGCGTCAACCCTTAGAAGATGGGGTGGTGACGGTTTCAAGAGCGCGTGGTCATTTAACTTATCCGGCCAAATTTATTTTAACTGCCTCCCGAAATCCTTGCCCTTGTGGTTGGTTTGGCGATCGAGAAAAAACTTGTCTTTGTAGCCCGAGTCAAATTATTCGCTATCGGAAGCGGGTTTCCGGACCATTGCTTGATCGAATTGATTTACACCTCGAAGTGCCGAGAGTGCCTTTTGAGAAATTAACCGAGGAGAGTGTAGCTGAGAACTCTAAAACGGTGAGAGAGCGAGTGCAAAAAGCCAGAAAAATTCAAGAGCAAAGATTCCGGCAGGAAAAAATTTTAACCAATGCTGAGATGGGTGTCCGGCAAATTAAGAAGTATTGTCAGATTGAGAAATCAGCCCAAGATTTATTAAGAGTAGCCATTGATGATTATCGCTTATCAGCTAGAGCCTATCATCGCATTTTAAAAGTGGCGAGAACTATTGCTGATTTGGCTGGTGAAGAAAAGATTTTAACCAACCACATTGCCGAAGCCATTCAATATCGAGTCAGAATGGAAGAAGAAAAAATTTTTTAGATAGACTTGACAAAAAATCAAAAATTTGCTATAATTATTTCAGAATTGAAGATTGTCCTTATTTTTCCGTCCATCAGTGGCAAAACCAGTAATCCCTCCTAACTGGGAAGTAGCCGCAAGTCAAGGTTGGGCTTGTTGATCAAGTGTAGGCCTTGGGCTGGTGGACGGTAAAATAAGGATAAAGATTAAACCTTTTGTCAGTGAGTCTCTTTCAGGAGACTTTTTCTTTTGGATCCGAATAGCACTCGCTCGGCCTTCGGCCTCGCGAAACCCGAATACGCCCATCCGAATAATTTAATGATGCTCAGTTATGATTACTTAAAGACCAAGATGAATACTTATTCACCCTGCTTAATTCTAATTTCTCTTAAAACTCGGCCGATTGTTTCCCAGCCAAACCCCCGACTAGCCAAAAATTGAGCTAGTTTTTGTTTTCGCTCTAAGGGTTTTAAATTTTTAAAACTTCTTTTTTTCTTTTCAGCCATTTCCAAAGCTATCTTAAATTCATCAGCCACTGAATATTTTTTCAAAGTTTCTTTAATAATTTCTTCTTTAATGCCCTTTTGTTTTAACTCCCAGCTAACAACAAATTTTCCTTTACCGCTTAACTTTCTCCATCTCAACCAGTTTTTAGCAAATTTCTTGTCATCTAAATAATTATATTCTTTGAGTTTTTTAAAAGTCTTTTTAATAATTGAATCGTCAAAACCTTTTTCCTTTAATTTTTTTTCTAATTCTTTTTGACTGCGCGGTCTGATGCCTAAAAGTCGAAAAGATTTTTCTAAGGCCTTGACTCGTTGGTCTTTTTCCAAAATTTCTTCAATTTCTTTTTCAGAGATTTCTTTGCTCACAAATAAATCAAAATCAACTAAAGTCTTTTTAGAAAGACCAAAACCAAATTTCTCGTCAATAAAAACATTAACTCGTGCTTGGCGTCTTTGCTGTTTGATAGCCGTGATCTTGGGCATAAAAAGTATCAAATCATAACAGATAAGTATTGTTTCTCTAAAAGTTGATAGATAAAAATCGGCCAGATAATAATGCCGACTAAATCCTGGGCGCCATCAGCCATATAAGCGATTCTTAACTGCTGATTTTTTTTCTTTAGCCACTCCTTAAAGGTCTGAAAATAAGAAAATTCAAAACGAGCTGTTACGGGAGTCAAAAAGGTTAGGGGAATAATAGAAAGAAGAAAGGCAATCATTACCACGATAAAAACTAAACTAAATCCGTATTGATTTAAAAGAAAACCGCCTAAAAGTGGCGCGGCAATACTGGCTAAATAGCCGACAACCGCCATATAGGCTACCTGACGACCGCGTTTATCACGATGGGTAATCTGGGCAAAATTCGTATGATAAGGAACCCAATAAAATAAGCGAAAGATAATTAAAGCAATGTTGGCTAAAACAGTCAGTAGGAACGGATCATTTCTAACAACAAAAAAGACAAAATAGAAAAGAATAGCAAAAAAGCGACCCAACATCATTGATTTCTTTAAACCGATTTTTGACATCGTCATGGCCCCTAAAGGCACCAATAATCCGTAGAGGCCGTAACCAACCAGATAAAAAAGCATTACCCATAAAATTTTCTGATGAAAAGTTTCAAGTAAGAAAATTGGCAAAAATAACCCGATCATGCCGTCAATGACATGAAGAATCATCTGATAACTACAGAGAATCTTAAAATCTCGCGGCAAGGCTTTCTTGTTAAAAATTTCGGCAAAATAGTTTTTAAGTTTTGACGTCTGAATAAACATAAATTAATGCAATATAAATCGCGCTGATAAATTATCTCTGTTATTTTTTTATCTCTGAGTAAAGATAAAAATTTCTCTTAAAACCTTTTGGTCTGGCCGGGAATAGATAATTGAACCACGATTTGTTATTTTGATTATCGCATTATTTCTCAAATTTTCTGGGATAGGATTAAAGATTTGCCAGCCAGATTTTTGAATTTGGTCTAAAATCGGCAGGAAATATAGTTTCTTATCAATTTTAAAAACTGGAAATATAATTACTACTCTTCCATTTTTCTTTAAAACTTTCTTAAATTCTCTAAAAGCCGCTAAATATAAATTGCTTAGTTCTGAAGTTATTTTTGATTTTTGATATTTGATATTTGATATTTTTATTGGTCCTAAATAAGGCTCAGTGATAATGGCATCAATCGAATTTTGAGGTATTTCCTGAGACAAATTCCTTACATCAGATTGGAATAAACTAATATTAATATTTTCTTGCAAACGCTGAGACACTGAAGTTCTCTGAGTCTCTAAATCGTTCTGTGTTTCTGTGGTTGCAGGTTTTTTGAATCTAGTTGTAAGCCATCCTAAGTTTAGCTCAGTGTCATGAACTGCTTCTTGATTGATATCCGTGCCAACTATATTTTTATACCCATTTAGCACGGCTTCTTGAACGATTGTCCCCGAACCACAAAAAGGATCTAAAATAACACCGTTCTCTGGAGCTTGGGCTAAATTAATCATTATTTTGGCTAATTTTGGCGGCATCATTCCCTCTTCAATTTTTCTAGCTGGTCGGCCAAAATCCATCCGTTCATATTCTTCAAATTTCTGACAGGTTAGTGTCTTACCGACATACGCGGATTCTCGCTGATTGGTACACAGATTCTCGCTGATAGATCCGTATTGATCCGTGTTCTTATCCGCATTCATCTGCGTTCCCAAGAAAAAACAAAATTCCGCGCCTTGAGTTAATAATTTATTTTTTTGAACAATCACTGAAGAAAGTATTCTTTCTTTTGATTCAACCCAGCGCGAGAAAATATTTTTTTCTTTAAGCTTTTTTTTAATTTCTAAGGCTAATTTTTTTATTTGCAGTTTTAAACTTTTTAGATTAATGCCTTTTTCTAAGTTATATAAACTAAAACCAAAGTAGACCTTACTATTAACTGATAACTCTTTTAAAAATAAATCCGCGCCGATCTGCGTTAAATCCGCGTTTATCAGCGTTAAGATTTGGCCGATTTTAATCGTCCCGCCTAATCTAGCCTGTAATTTCTGACAATCTAATTTTTCTTTTGTTTCTAAAATTAAAACCTCCTCTGAGATTTCTCGAATTTTCACAAATTTACCACAAATTTCACGAATATTCGTGTTATTTGTGATTAAATTCGTGTTAATTAGCGACAGTATCTCCGCCACAGATAAAGTCGGGTTGCGACCTAAAATGAAAAAATATTGCATATTTTTATTATATTAGGAAGCTATTAATCCCGAAGAGAAAATTTGACAGGGGCTTAAACGCTTCGATATAAGAGATTATTATTTCCAATGAAAAATTGTCTTTCTCTAATTAATAGTCTATCTAAAGATACCGCCCTTAAAGAAGCGTCAAATTTCTTCTTCGGGGTTGACAAAGTCGGATTTCTACCTAAAATAAAAAAATACATAAAGTTTTTGAGATTCATTGAAATTTGCTTCGCAAGATTCATAGAAATTTATTGTTTTAATATTTGCGATATTAACTAATTATACCATCTTCCCAATTTAATCAAAACGTGCTATTATAAAGTTACTATGTACGAATTACTTTACATTATTCCCACCCCTTTCACAGAGAACGAACTGCCACAAATCCAAGAAAAGATTAATAATTTAATAAAAGAACTAGGCGGTAAAATTGAAACGAGCAAAAACTTGGGCAATCGAAAACTATCTTACGATATAAAACATATTAAACGAGGTTTTTATATTCTCAATACTTTTGATTTAGCACCATCTAAAATAAAAACTTTGAACCAAAAATTGAAATTAATGCCAGAAATTTTAAGATTTCTCGCCACCAAAACTATTCCTAAAAAAAAAGAAAATTTCTCGTAAAGAAAAGAAAACAGCTTCAAAAGAGATGCCAATAGATCAATTACTGGAAGAAATTTAACTGATAAAATTATAATTAATCTAACTCTATGAATGTCAACAAGGCGATTATTGTCGGGAATTTAACTAGAAACCCAGAAGCAAGAACCACTACCTCAGGCCAAACAGTTGTCTCATTCGGCGTGGCTACTAATCGAATTTGGACCGATAAAAATGGCCAGCGTCAAAAACAAGCCGAATTTCATAATG
The DNA here is from genome assembly GCA_964450195.1 of uncultured Gammaproteobacteria bacterium. Lineage (GTDB taxonomy): Bacteria > Patescibacteriota > Patescibacteriia > UBA2591 > CALHIP01 > CAYVCK01. Next base: position 535 of record CAYVCK010000029.1, on the reverse strand, counting down.
TGGTGGCTTGGGGAAGATTAGCCGAAATTTGTCAGAAATATCTTAGCAAAGGCAAACTTATTTATATTGAAGGCAGACTCCAGACAAGAACCTGGCAAGATCAATCTGGTGCTAAAAGAAATCGGACAGAAATTGTCGCGGAAAGAATGCAGCTGGGACCTAGATTACAAGCCGAAGAACTAGCCTTTGAAGAAGCGCCTTCAGAAGAAACAAAAGCTGAAACTCCTCCCACTTTACCAGAGGAAGAAATTAATGCCGAAGAAATCCCCTTTTAAAGACATGATCCTAATATAGCCCAGTCCATTCTGTTTAGACAAACGGCCTAAAACTAATGTATACGAGATAACAAATTCGAAATTCTAAATTCTAAATAAATTTCAATATTTAAAGCACAAATTTAAAACCGTTTAGAATTTGGAGTTTAGATATTGTTTAGAATTTCGATATTAGGATTTAGGATTTATTTAAGATTGGTATCAATTCGCCCGCCTGCCACGCCCGACATTGCCTTGACTGATTGTTTTTAAACCGTGTT
>CAYVCK010000028.1:0-9483 GCA_964450195.1 uncultured Gammaproteobacteria bacterium | reverse complement strand
CTTTTATTTAAGCGAATATTTCAACATTTAGGTCCGAAAAATTAAACTTTACCCTATAATATGTGGTTTATTAAAACTAATCTTCGGAGCTGGCTATTTGCTTAAGTTTTTCTTCCTCTTCAGCAATAATTTTTTCCCATTTGTCTCGGCCATTGATTAAAGCATTCATTTTTGCTTTAAAATTTTCATTAAATTCATTAAGTAGTTTTGGGTAACGAGTAAAAACTTCAATTAATTTTTGTAAAACTTCTTCTGGTAAAATAGGTAAAAAAATTAAAAGATCGTTTTGATCCTCAAGTGGTATGGACGACCGACTAATGATTTGCGCGAGTTGTTTGAGGGTTTGAGACATGGAGTTTAAGGATTAGACTTCTTTTAGATTGGTGGTCCTATTTTTCGGATAATTCTTTGATAACTTTTTCGAATTCAGGGAAAACAACCAGGCCCTTATTATTTTTATCAGCCGCTCTGAGTGTTGCGAGAACTTTGAGAAAGATTTCTGCTCGCAGTTCTTCTGTTTTTGCTGGATATTTTTGGCGTAATTCATCGAACAAAGCAAAGAGTCGTCGACACTCCTCTTGAGTACGAAACCTTGTCTCTTTTTCAATAGATTCAGTTTTCTTTTCAATCAAGTTTTCTAAAACACCGCTCATATTTATTCTCTTTGCCTCCATTAATTATTTATTAACAAAAATTATAACACACTTCTTTAAGTCTGTCAAGTCTTGGCTTCTGTGGAAAACTTTATTATAATAAATACTATGGGTTACGAAAATATTACCTACCCGCCTTGACTTTGCCGCTTACTTAAAAATAGAAACTGTAAATTTTGAGCTACCCTTCAAGAGTTAACACGGTTTAAAAACAATCAGTCAAGGCAATGTCGGGTGTGGCAGGCGGGCGAAAATACGAAAGAATATACCTTTTGTTAATTTTCGTAGTTTCGTATTATTTCGTAATTTCGTAGGAATTTATGATCTTTTCAATAAGAGGCAAGGTTTTGTTTAAAGAAGAGAACTATGTTGTTTTAGAAGTGACTGGACTCGGTTATCAGGTTTTTGTCACAGATTTTTTATTAGATAAAGTAAGACCGAGTGATGATTTGAGTCTTTTTACCTATCTTTATCTTAAAGAAGAAACAATTGAACTTTATGGTTTTGAGACTAAAGAGGAATTAGAATTTTTTAAACAATTAAATGCTTTACCAACTATTGGTCCTAAAACAGCGATTAGTGTTCTTTCTTTAGCTAAACTCCCTGATTTAAAAAAAGCGATTTTAGAAGGAAATTATAATTTACTGTCTAAGGTTTCGGGTATCGGCAGAAGAACAGCGGAAAGAATTATTATGGAAATGAGGGGTCGGATAGAAAAATTAGGCGGAGAAATTAGTCAAAGAAAAGGCGACGAAGAGGTTTTAGAAGGATTGCTTCGTTTAGGATACTCGCTTCAGCAAGCGCGTCAAGTTTTAAGAAAACTACCTGATGAAATTAAAACGCCAGAAGAGAGGTTAAAAGCAGCTTTAAAAATTTTAGGACAGAGTTAAATTTTTATGAAAAAAAAACTCAAAATTGCTCAAATTGCGCCTTTGTGGTTTCCGATTCCGCCGCAAAAGTATGGTGGAACCGAAAGAATCGTTTATTATTTAACAGAAGGGCTAATAAAAAGGGGTCATCAAGTTACTTTATTTGCTTCTGGTGATTCAAAAACACGAGCCAAATTGGTTTCTTTGATAAAAAAACATTTAATTGCTAAAGGTGTTCCTTGGTCTGATTGGTGGTGGAATAATTTGAATTATTCTTCAGCTTTTGAAAGGGCAAAAGAATTTGATATTATTCATTCCCATTGGACATCAATGGGAATGTTTTTCCAAAGACTGGTTAAGACGCCAGTTTTACATACTTTTCATAATATTCCCTCAAAAAATGATCACCGCTGGCCAGTTTTTGCTCATTATCAGAAAGATTCAAATATTGTTTTTATTTCTCAAAAGCAGAAAGAAAATTCACCGATCAGGTTTAAAAAAGAATGGGTAGTTTATAATGGTATTGATCTTTCCCAATTCAGATTTAATCCTTGCTCTTCTGACTATTTTGTCTGGATTGGCAGAATTTGTCCAGCCAAAGGAACGCATACCGCTATAAAAATAGCCAAGAAAGCAGAAATAAAACTAATTTTAGCCGGACAAATACAACCTATGTATCAAGAATATTTTGAAAAAGAAATAAAGCCATATTTGGGAACAAAAATTAGATATCTTGGCGAATTAAGCCAGAAACAACTTTCTCCTTTTTATGGTCCAGCCAAAGCTTTTATTTATCCCTTAGAATGGGAAGAGCCATTTGGTTTATGTCTGGTTGAAAGTATGGCTTGCGGTACGCCAGTGATCGCTTTTAGAAAGGGTTCAATTCCGGAAGTGATTAAAGACAAAAAAACAGGTTTTGTGGTTGATAACATTCAGGAGACTTTAAGGGCAATTAAAAAAATAGACCAAGTTAACCGAGCCGAATGTCGTCAATGGGTGAAAAAAAAATTTACCATTGAAAAAATGGTGGAAAATTATGAAAGAATATATTATAAAATTTTAAAAAATAATAATGATTAATAAAAAAATTAGAATTGCTATTTTGGCGCCAATGGTTTATACTGTCCCGCCCAAGAAGCAAGGTGGGACAGAGTGGATTGTTTATCATCAAGCCAACGGTTTGGTTGAAAGGGGTTATGATGTAACCCTTTTTGCTTTAAGAGGATCAAAAACAAAAGCTCATCTGGTTGCTTTGCCTCATAAAGGCATGGCTGATGTAAGATTATTTTTAGCTAAAATAGAGGGGTCACGAAGATTAAGAATGGAGACAGTTTTTATTACCCATCTTATTTCTGAGCTTTTAAAACGAAAAGACAGATTTGATTTAATTTTTAATCATATCAGGGGTGGCGAGGTTTTGGTTCCTTTGGTCCCTCTTTTTAAAGCGCCAATTATTCATGTCCTTCATCTGCCAATTTTTAAAGAATTAGCTGAGCTTTTTAGAAAATACAAAACCCCTCTTGTTTCTATTTCTAATAATCAGAAAAAGGTTGCTCCTGATTTAAATTATCTGGCGACTATTTATAATTGTGTTGATACAGAAGTGTTTGCTTTTAATCCCCGGCCTGATGATTATTATTTTACGATTGGCACTATTGGCGAACATAAAGATCCTTATTTAGCTGTTGAGGCAGCAAGAAAATCGGGCTTAAAACTTATTTTAGCTGGACGGATGCGTGATGAAAAATATTTTGAGGGGAAAATAAAGCCGTATTTAGGTCGAAAAATAAAATATCTTGGCGAAATTGGTTTAAGAGAAAAATTAAAATATTTTCAAAAGGCTAGGGCTTTGGTTTTTACGCCAAATTGGAGCGAGCCATTTGGTTTGGTGATGATTGAGGCAATGAGTTGCGGTACGCCAGTGATCGCTACTCGGCATGGGGCAGTGCCAGAAGTAGTTAAAGACGGTGTGACTGGTTTTATTGTTGATGATTTAAAGAGTTTAATAGAGGCGATTAAAAAAATAGATTCTATTGATCGACTCGCTTGTCGTCAGCGCGTAGAAAGAAAATTTACGGTTCAGAAAATGATTGATAAATATGAAGGAGTGATTAAAAAAACATTAAATTTACCGTAAATATATGAAAAAGTTACATATTGCTCAAATTGCGCCTTTGTGGTTTCCGATTCCGCCCCAAAAATACGGTGGCATTGAGTGGATTGTTTATCATCTTTGTCAAGGGCTAAAAAAAAGAGGCCATCAAGTGACCTTGTTTGCTTCCGGCGATTCAAGGGTTCCTTGTAAGTTAATTTCTGTTTATCCAAAATCATTAATTAAAGCTGGTATTTCTTGGCGGGATCAAACTTATAATATTTTAAATTTAAGTGAAGCTTTTAAAAGAGCTGGCCAGTTTGATATTATTCATACCCATATTGATTTGTGGGAGACCTATTTTCCGCAATTAGTCAAGACGCCAGTTGTTCATACCATTCATAATCCTTTATATTCATCTGCTAAAATCGATTCTCGGCTTTTTATTTTAGAACATTTCAAAAAGAATAATTATGTTGCCATTTCTAATGCCCAACGAAAACTTTCGCGGGCTAAACTTAATTTTGTTGCTACAGTCTATAATGGTGTTGATCTTAAAGATTTTAAATTTAATCCAAAAGGTGGTGATCATTTTGTCTGGGCGGCCAGGATTGATAAATATAAAGGTATTGAAAATGCCATTGTCGTAGCGAAAAAAGCTGGTATCAAGCTTCTTTTAGCCGGTCGACTTGACCCAGCTCAGGTTAATTATTTTAAAACAGTCATTAAGCCACAACTTAATCGTCAGATTCAATATTTTGGTGAGTATAATCGCTATCAAAAATCTTGGTTTTTTAGCCGAGCCAAGGCTCTTCTTTATTTGATTGAATGGCATGAACCATTTGGTTTGATTATGGCCGAGAGCCTGGCCTGCGGTACACCAGTCATTGCTTTTAATCGCGGATCAGTGCCAGAAGTGGTTGAAGATGGCAAGACTGGGTTTATTGTTAATAATATTAATGAGGCAGTTGAGGCAATAAAAAAATTAGATCAAATTGATCGATATGTCTGCCGGCAATGGGTAGAGAAAAAATTTACGGTTGAAAAAATGGTGGAAAATTATGAGAATGTTTATTATAAATTAATTAAGAGGCAAAAATGAGAATTCTTATTCCTCAAATTAGTCAAAAAATAGATAAAAAACTTCAAGAACTTAATTTACGGCCTTTTATTAAACCAGCAGATTTTATTCGCTTGACTAAGGGTAAAAAGCATCGCTATTGGAGTGTTTGTCAAACAAGAAAAGGCAAAAAGGTCGCTTTTTTTGCTCGACTTCATGATAATAAAGATGCGAGTCAGAAATTTAAGAGAGAGGTGGGTTTTTTAAACAAAATAAAAACTCAAAAATTAGATTTTTATCAAGTGACGCCAAAATTGATTGATTTCGGTCAAGAGAGGGATTTTGAGTGGCTGATTCGCGAATATATAGATGGTCTGCCTTTAGGTTTTAGCCGGAAATTAAAAACGAAGATTCCGTTTAAAATAGCCCCAAAATTGACTAAAGCAATTTTTCAAATCAGTCAAACGCCAAAATCGTTTTTAAAAACAATCCCACTTAAAAAATTTGATTGGCATTATTATATCAAGATTCAAAATTTATATTTCGGTTTAGTGCGGAGAGGTGTTATTAAACAAGAAACATACCAGAAAATTATTAAACTCATTCAAGCCAGAAAAGAATTACTCAAAAAAGAAAATCATTATTTTTCGCATGGCGATCTTAATCTAGGGAATATTGTGCTTGGTGGAAATAATTTTAAAATTATTGATTGGGAGCTTGTTCACTTTAATAATTTTGTCTACGATTTTACTTATTGCTGGATTCATCTCTGGCAGGCGCCAAAAAATTTTCGAAGGAAATTTATTCAGACCTATCTTGGTTTTTTATCGGTTCGGCAGCGGAAAGTTTTTCGAGAGATTTTACCAGTGGTGGTAATTTACCTGGCCTTAGGAGGGATTGTTTATCAAAGCCAAGAGGTGTCAAAACATTATCTTTTGGCACGAAGAAAGTTCTATCTTAAACTTTTACTTAGGGCTTTAGCTGACTTTGAAGAGTTGATAAAAATTTAATTTTTAAAAATGAAAAATGAAAAATTGAAAATTGCCATTTTTTGTACCAATGAGTGGCCAACACCACCACCAGAAAGCACTTTTTATGCTCCCTTATGGATTGCCTATTATACTGCTGAGGGATTGGCTAAAAGGGGTCATAAAGTTTTTTATTTTGGCTCTAAAGAATCAAAATTAAAATATGCAAAGCTTATTTCTTTTGATATGCCGGCTATTAAGTATAATAAAGCGCTTTTGCCTTTTACGCCCTATATTAATGAAAATGTGGTTAATTTTTATGAACAATTAATGATTTCAAAAATTTACCAATTAGATCAGAAAGAAAAATTTGACATTATTCATATTCATCCTTATCGGAGGTCTATTCCTTTTGCTCCTTTAACAAGAACGCCGACTGTCATTACAATTCATGATCCAATTGAAAAATTTGCCAAACATCAACTTTCTTGGACAAAAAAAATTCCGCAAATTTTTCTTGTCTCTCTTTCAGACGCTCAAAGGAAACCCTTACCAAATTTAAACTATATTGCCACAGTTTATAATGGTTTGAATTTAGAGAATTATAAGTTCAAGGCAAAACCGAAAGACTATTTTGTGGCTGCTGGCAGATTTGTTCCTGAGAAGGGTATAGATTTAGCTATTTTGGCGGCTAAAAGAGCCAAAGTAAAACTAAAAATTGCTGGCGGCCCGGCCAAAGGAAAATTTTGGCAAAAGAAGATTAAGCCATTTTTAGGAAAAAATATAGAATACCTTGGTATGATAGACTATTTAAAAATGGGGAGTTTTTATGGCCAGGCAAAAGCATTGCTTTATCCCCATTGCTGGCCTGAGCCATTTGGTTTAATATTTATTGAAGCCATGGCTTGCGGTACGCCGGTCATTGCTTTTCCTTATGGTTCGGCGCCGGAAATAATTAATGATGGTAAAACAGGTTTTATTGTCAAAAATATTTCTCATCTGGTCAAAACAATTAAAAAGATAGACCAAATTAACCGAGCCGAATGTCGAAAATGGGTTGAAGAAAATTTTACCATTGAAAAAATGGTTGAAGATTACGAAAAAGCCTATTATAAAATTTTGAAGAAATTATTATGCAATCACAATTAGAAAAAGATCTTTGGATTGAAGGTGGTTGGTATGTTGATTTTGATCAACTTGGCCAATTTCGTATTATCGGACCAAATAATCATCTTTATTGTGGTCTGGTTGATATTCCACCTCATAAGATTAAAATTTTAAGTCTTAAAGATAGAAATTTTGTTTTAGAGATAAGAGGTTTTTTTATCACCCCACGCCTTAATCTTTATTATCCAGCTATGGATGATATCAGGACAATGAGAAACGAATTAAAGAGGTTCAATACTTTTTTACAGATCAGACAGCATCAATTCGAACGATTGATACCAATGATTGTTAAAACAAAAAGAATAAAAAATAAAACCTTGCTCATTTTTCAACGGCAGTATGAAGAGAAATTATTTTATGAATGTTCATTTGAATTCCCAGCCCAGATTAAAGTGAAAAAAATTAATTTACCTTATAAAGGTTTTTTGCTTGAGGGCAAAAAAAATAGAATTGATTTTGTTTTAAGGGCTAAAACAAATGACATCCATTTTGTTAATTTTAAAAAATATTTTCTCATTTCTGAAAAGGATTTTGACTTTTCTGTTTTTGGAAAAGCAAGAGCAAAAGCAGTGGAGTCTTTGTGGCGAAGAACAGAAATAGAGATAGAACATTTGATCTCCTGGGGTAAAACCTCGGGTGATCGTTTTGGCACAGTTTTTCCTCGCGACTGGATGGAATCAGCCGATTTAGGCATTCACGATTTAACCCCAGAGGTTCGAAGTTATATGTACGAGGCGGTTTTAAAAAATGTTAATAAAAAAGGCGAGGGCTGGCATGAGGATGTGGTTGGCGAATATAAATATGAACATGAAATTGCCGGTCGGGATATTTTTGATCGTCACATGATTGATATTGAGCCTCATTATTTGATGGGCCTAGAATTTCTGCCTCAAGGATTTTTATTTTCTAAAGATATCCGAGAAAAATTAAAAAGAGTGGCTGGTTATTTAATTGAGCAAGCAAAATCTCTCTACATAATTTTTAAAAGACTACCAGACGGATCTGGTTATTATACAAGTGGCAATTGGCGAGATTCAGAATGGGCCTTTAAAAAAATTTCTCCGATTATTGCTCCTTTTGATGTTAATGTTGTTTTTTATCCATTAGCCTTAAAAGCAATCAAAAAATTTGCTAAAATATTTAGAGTAAAAATATCTGACTTGGAGCGATTAATTCTTAAAAAAGAAAGGCAGAAAAAAGATTTTTATTTTTTAAACCCGGATGGTCGGTTAGCTTATGCCTTAGCCTTATATGGTGTTAGAAAAGACAATCGTTTGATTTTTAGAAAAATGCGAGTTAACCACCTTGATGAGGCTTATCTTTATGCTTACACCAAGGCCTCTCTTAAAGAAATAAAGAGTTTCTGTCAGCGGCTTTTGGACCCCAACTATTTTTACACCCCTTCGGGACCGTTAATTATTGCCAAAAACAATAAGTTTGGTTATACAACCGCTGAATATCATGGCTTAGTCATCTGGATTAAACAAACTGCTTTTACTATCTTGGGTTTAAGCAAACATTTAAAAATTGCTATTATTAATAATTGGCCATTGAAAATTCAATCTTTAATAAAAGAAACAATTTTTAAGATCTGTGATGAGGCGCTCAATGTTTTTATTAGGCTAAAAGGGGTTCCTGAGGTTCATTGGGATAACAATGGGAGGCCAGAGTTCTTTTCTAAGCAACCAGGAGCGTATTTTCGGATGAGCAAGGTTCAACTTTGGTCAGCCATCGGGGCCCGACGGATTATTAGAAAATACTACGAGATTCTAACTAAACCAGAATACCGAAAAATTAAATAAAAAACCAGAGCACCGAAGCACATAACATTTTATGTGCTCGCTGCTCGGCCGAGCATATAAATATATGCCCTGGTCAAAAATAAAAAAAATTAAAAACTTATTTTGATATGCCTTACTCGGAATTACGCAAAGATTATTTTTTAAATAAATATGTCGTGATTGTCCCAGGCCGCGAGAGGAAGCCTTTAGAAGTGAAGGAATCTATAAAATTAGCCGTGCCAAGTCGTTGTTTGTTTTGTCATCCGACTGTTTTTGAAACACAAAAAGTGATTAAAGTGGTTAGAAGTAAAAAACAAAAGCCCTGGTCAATCCTGGTGATAGAAAATAAATATCCAGTAACCAGTGAAAAGAATTTGAAATTTTATGGTCATCATGAAATAGTGATAGAGACCCCTTTTCATCATCGAGAGTTTGCCCAACTCTCGGTTGGAGAAATATCCAAAATTTTAAAAGTTTATGCTCAGCGGACAAAAATACTTTCAAAAGATAAGAAGATAGAGTATATCTTGATTTTCAAGAATGACGGCGGTTTGGCCGGCGCTTCAATTATCCATGCCCATTCGCAAATTTTTGCTTCTCGATTTCTCTCTCCTGATGTCTTAGAGTAATTATTAGCAGCTCGAGAGTATAAATTAAAAAATAGAAATTGTCCTTATTGTGAAATCATAAAAAAAGAAGAAAAAAGTCCACGCTTAATTGAAGATAGTTCTTGTCTTGTTGCTTTTACCCCTTATGCTTCTTTTTATAATTATGAAGCCTGGATTTTCCCTCGGCGTCATATTGATAATGTCGCCAGTTTGAATCATAATGAGATAAAATTTTTCGCTCGAGTTTTGAAAAAAATATTAACAAAAATAGAAAAAATAAATCTC
>CAYVCK010000027.1:0-9539 GCA_964450195.1 uncultured Gammaproteobacteria bacterium | reverse complement strand
CTCAAAATAATGGTCAAAAGAAAAACAAATAGAGGCTGGCTAACACTGACTGCTGAGACATAGGTAATCGAGGCAAGTGAAGCAGCGAAGAAAAATAAAAGAGTCGCTAAGAAATAGAGAAAATTGACAAGTAAAACTGGTTTTAAGATAGAGAAGTTTAAAAAAATCCGAATGGTCTCTCTTCGTGAATTTAATGAACAGATAAAAATAAAAGAGGTCATTATAAAAAGACCAAAAGAGCCTAAAACAATTAGATGCCAAGGAGAAATTTGAAAGAGAACATATTTATCAATTGTTTCCATCGCTCCTTCAATAAAGCTGGCTAGTAAAATAATTGGAAAAACAGTTCTTAAAACTATTTTTTGAGATAATTTTTCTCGCTTCAAAGAAATCAAAATAGCACCACAAACAGCTAAAACAATCGCCAGCCATTTTAAAAAAGAAATTTCTTCTCTTAAAAAAATTCTGGCTAAGAGAGCAACGAAAATTGGGTAGAGATAATAAACAGCAATTGTCCGTGAAACTTCTTCTTTGCTCAAGGCTTTATACCAAAGAAGCCAAGTTGTGCCAGCCAGAATTCCACTGGCGATAGATAACAAGATTATCGGTAGGGAAGTGGAAATTGGAGATAAAAATAAAAAAGAAAAAAGAATTAAAGCAAAAACAAACCAAATTGAACCACCAGCAATAAAATAGGCTAGATAATTTTTAATTCTTTTTTCTAAAATAAATTTATCAAGAATATTTGAACCAGCAAAAAAGATAGCTGATAAGATGGCGAAATGAAACCAAGGCATAAGATAAGATTAGAATGTAGAATATAGAATGTAGAATATAGAATATAGAATGTAGAATGTAGAATGTAGAATGTAGAATGTAGAATGTAGAATTTAGAATTTAGAATTTAGAATTTAGCTGATAGAAAGTGATGGGCTTTTTTTAATATCTCTTTTGAGTTTTTAAAAGTAAGTCTTTCAAGAGCTTTTTCAAATGGTAGCCAGGCAAAATCATGATGCTCAAATGAAAGTTTAACTTCTTTTGTTTCTATGGCCGCCAAATAAATAATATTTTCTTTAAAAATCAATCTTTTTTTATCTTCTGGTTTGTGGCTATGAAAGAAATATTTGTAAGACTCGTGGAAATTCGGTAGAAATTCCAAATCTCTAATTCCTGTTTCTTCAAAAATCTCTCTTCTGGCTGCTTCTTCTTCGCTTTCTCCTTTTTTAATCTCACCTCTAGGAAAATCCCACCAAAATTTTTCTTTTCTCCCATAACAAATAAGAAGATATTTTATTATCCTTTTCTCTTTTCTAAAAATAATTGCTCCAGCCGATTTAATTCTTTTCACATCTCTCCTTTCTTATAGCGTCTTAATTTTTACTGCGGTCGTTATAAAATTTAAGACAGGGATTAGATAAGGGAAATTAAATAACCAAAAATAGCGCCGGTAATAATTGGCGGTAAGGCGGGCAAGGGTCGACGTTCTTTTTGCCAGAGGAAATACCGAGCCAAGATTGTCATTCCCAAAAAGGCGCCGAGGATAACAAAGATTGAGGCCAAAAAACCTTGCCGCAAACTGGAAATCGCTAAAGCCAAGGGCAAAACCAAATCACCACTGCCTAAAAACATAAAATCTTTGCCGGCCTGAACTTGAGAAAGATTGGTCAGCCAACCTTTTGAAGTAGCGGGAATAGTTAAAGCCAAAACAAGTCTATGACTAACCATTTCTTTGAACATTTTAATCATATGACCGCTGATAAAAACGGCGATTATATCATAAATAGCTAAAACAATTAAGATAACTATCAGCTGTTTTGGCTCAAAACCTAAACCTAAAAAACAGGCCGCGCCAATACACATTAAAACAACCGCCACATTTTGGATTAAAATATTCGATCTAAAGTGAAGGATTAAAAATAAAACAATCACCAAACTAATCGCTAAAACCTCAGGCAACCAAACCAAAAAAACGATTGAGCCGGTTAGAAAAACTAAAAAATAAAAAAGAAGACGAAAAGGAAAATAACGCTTCTTAAAAATTTTCAAAAAAATTAAAATAAACAAAAGCGCGGCCAGAAAACTAATCAAAAACTCTCCTAAGCTATAATGTGGAACCTTAAACGCCTCTCGCCACTCAGGTAAATTCCACATCCGCCAGCCAGTCAAAAGCCCTAAGATCTGAATCAAAATAAAAATATTGATTCCGAGAAAAAATAATCTGCTTTTTTGGTTAATCCGATTTGACATAAAATTTATTACTCTATATAATAAAGTCATCCCTTAAAAAAGGAGGAAAAAGTGTTAAAAATTACGAGGAACGATGTCCAGGTCGGTCTGTTAATGACTCTTGATCCCTTCTTACAAGGTCAGGCCTTGAAAAATCTGGACAAACAAATCCCGAGAATACTAAATTTTATTTCTCAGTTGATAGACCGAGATTTGTCGAATTTCAGACTAAATCATCCAGCTAAGAAAAATCTTTTTAATACTTATCGCTCTTTATTTTGCTTCGCCTTAAGCGCGCTTTATTATGCTAATAAAGAATGGCTCATCGACTTTATTGATTCTGATTTTGAAACCCTGATAAATTTCTATTCTACTCCTAACGAAGAAACGAATAAAAAAATCAGAAGACAAGCTGAAAAAATAAAATCTTTAAGTAACTATTTCTTCCGGCTAATTCAAGCTTTATCAGAAGAATACCTGCATCGTGGATCAAAGTGTAAAAATTTCATTTGGCCGCTTTTAACAATGATGATTGAGAAAGTGGAGGCCGAAGATAAAATTATCGAAGAAATGTGTAAAGAAAAGCAGGGTTAAACTCCTGCTTTTTTATTTTTATTCTTCTGATAATATCTTCGACTTTTTAATTCTTTAGGAAGACCCGCCCGCCTAGCTTGCCCTTCAGGGGAGATTTCTTTCTTGTTATCTTCTGATGAATCTTTAGGTTGATAATACTTTTTACCACGCAGGCTGGCGGGTAAATAAACCTGTTTAATTTTTGCTTTCGGAAAATTATGAGGATATTGATAATCCTTGCCATAGCCAAGTTTTTTCATTAATTCAGTCGGCGCATTGCGAAGATGGAGAGGAATGGGCACATTTAAAGTTTTTTGCACATCTTTTTTGGCTGAAAGTAAAGCTGAGTAAGAAGCATTTGATTTTGGCGCGCTCGCCAAATAAGTCGTGCCTTGGGCTAAATTAATTTGCGCTTCTGGCAAACCAACAAATTCCACGGCCTGAGCCACGTTAGTTGCCACCACTAAAGCCATTGGGTCAGCATTACCAATATCCTCTGAAGCAAAAATCACCATCCGCCGGGCAATAAATTTTGGGTCTTCTCCAGCTTCAAGCATTCTGGCTAAATAATAAACCGCCGCCTCAGGATCAGAGCCGCGCAAAGATTTAATAAAAGCGGAAATAGTATTGTAATGTTCTTCGCTTTTTTTATCGTAAATTAAAGGCTTGTATTGCAGAGCTTCAGTGATAATTTTTTCATTAAGATGATAAACCCCCTCTTTATCCGGCCCAGTAATCTTTATGGCAATCTCTAAAGTATTTAAAGGCAGGCGGCCATCGCCATTAGAAGATTGAATTAATAAACCGAGGGCTTGTTTACTAATTTTGATTTTATAATCTCCCAAACCTTGTTTTTTATCAGTTAAAGCCCGCTTAATAATCTGACTAATTTCTTTGGTGTTTAAGGGATTCAGGACAAAAACCCGGCAACGGGAAAGCAGTGGCGAGATTACCTCAAAAGAGGGATTTTCAGTGGTCGCGCCAATAAAAATAATTTCACCTTTTTCAACATAAGGTAAAAATATGGCTTGCTGAGATTTATTAAAGCGATGAATTTCATCAATAAATAAAATGGTTTTCCTCTGATAGGCTTGCCAATGGATTTTTGCTTCTTCTAAAACTTTTTTAATCTCTCCCACCCCTAAATCAACCGCGGAAAAATGAATAAACCGAGCGCCAGTCTTTTGGGCGATAATTTGGGCTAAAGTGGTCTTGCCCGAACCAGGTGGTCCCCAAAAAATCATTGAAGGAATTTCGTCTTTTTCAATTAACTGACGAAGCAGTCTCCCTTCGCCGACCAAATGTTCCTGACCAACAAATTCAGAAAAATCTTTTGGTCTTAACCGGTCTGCTAATGGTGCTAATTGTTTTTTTTCTTTAAATAATGTCATTATCTATATTTTACTACTTTTTGTCGTACTGACAATTGAATAATGAATTTAGAATCTAGAATTAGGAATAATAATGAAACCAACCTACACCCAAGATTTAGACATTTTTTGTCAAGTTAAAAATAAATTGCTATACTAAAATAATTAATCTCAAAACATAAATTTTAAATTCTATATTCTATATTCTAAATTCTTATCCTATATGATTATTTTAGGCATTGAAACTTCCTGTGATGAAACCGCGGCAGCGATTTTAGAAATTAGAAATCGGAAAATAGAAATTAGAAGCAATGTTGTATCAAGTCAGGTGAAAATTCATGCTCAATATGGCGGAATCGTCCCGGAAGTGGCGGCTCGAAAACATGCGGAAAATATTATCCCGGTTTTAAGTACCGCTTTAGCGGCTTTAAATTCCAAATCTCAAATCCCAAATTCCAAACAAATTCTAAATTCAAAATTCCAAGTTCAAAAACGGATTGACGCGATTGCTGTTACTAATGGTCCAGGTTTAATTACTTCACTTTTAGTTGGGGTAGAGGCGGCAAAAACTTTGGCTTTTTTGTGGCAAAAGCCATTGATTTTTGTTAATCATTTAGCCGGACACATTTATGCCAACTTTGTTCATGACGCGGACACAGAACGCAGATCAACGCGGATCAAGACGCGGATCAACGCGGATATCAGCGAAAATCAGCGTAAATATCTGTGTGGATCAGCGTTGTGGCCGGCGATTTGTTTGGTGGTTTCGGGCGGACATACGGAATTGGTTTTAATGAGAGATTTTGAAAAATTTGAAAAAATTGGTCAGACCTTAGATGATGCGGCCGGTGAATGTTTTGATAAGGTAGCGAAGATTTTAGGACTTGGCTATCCAGGCGGACCAGCCATCGCAGCTCACGCCGCACAATTTCCAATTTCCAAATCCCAAATTCCAAACAAATCCCAAATTTCAAATTCCAAATTTCAAATCAAACTACCTCGGCCAATAATAAATTCAGGTGATTTCAATTTTAGTTTTTCTGGTTTGAAAACAGCAGTTTTATATAAAACTAATAGCATAAAACGGAGAACCAATAACAAAAAATTTATTCAAGAGATGTGTTATGAAGTTCAACAGGCAATTATTGATGTTTTAATTGAAAAAACTATTCGAGCCGCCAAAAAATTTCAAGTAAAATCAATTATTTTAGGTGGTGGAGTAGTCGCAAACGATTCTCTTCGCGAATCGTTCAAATTAAAAATTAAAAACCAGAGCACCGAAGCACACAGCGCCTGTGTACTCGGTGCTCGGCCGAGCACAAAAGATTTGTGCTCTGGTTTAAAATTAAAAATTAATCTTTTGATTCCATCAAAAAATTTATGTACTGATAATGCGGCGATGATTGCCGCTGGGGGCTACTTCCAACTTCTGACTACTAAAAAACAACAATGGCGTAAAAAATTTGATTGGCGAAAAATAAAGGTTGATCCGAACCTTGAAATCAATTAAACAAAAAAAATGAAATTCATTTCAAAATCAGAAAAAAAAACGATTAGGTTTGGTCGGAAACTGGCAAAAGGGCTTCATGGCGGCGAAGTGATTGGTTTAATGGGTAATTTAGGCGCTGGTAAAACAGTTTTTATTAAAGGCCTGGCTCAAGGTTTAAGTATTAAAAAAACTATCACCAGCCCGAGTTTTGTTTTAATGAAACTCTATAGAATAAGGAATAAGGAATTAGGAATTAGGAATTTTGTTCACGTTGACGCCTACAGATTGAAAGATGAAAAAGATCTAATTGAAATTGGTGTTTTAGACTGGCTTGGCAAAAAAGATACTATCACCGTCATCGAATGGGCTGACCGAGTAAAAAAAATTTTATCCCGTCGTTATTTACGGGACTTGCCAAAAAAGGCGATTAAGATTAAAATAAAATTTGGCAAGAAAAATAATGAGAGAATAATAACGCGATACTAACTATGGAGCTACTCTACCCTACCAACCAAAAAAATACGAAAGAGAAACCCCGCACCAATTTTGCGAAGAAACACTTTGGCAATGGTCTCTCCTTCGGAAAACCCTGTTCGGGCCCGACCATCGCGAATCCCTATTCAAAATTTAATTATTATCTCTATTTGTTAAAAATAAAAGACGGCAAAATTGATGCGGGGCGGCGCTTGACCAAATCAAATTTTCTATGGCTAAACAAATCTTATCTAAAACATACAATCCATTTGAAGTTGAAAGACGCGTTTATCAACTTTGGCAAAAGTCGGGTTTTTTTAATCCCGACCACTTGTCGCGGATAAACGCAGATATCCGCGTCAATCAGCGTAAATATCCGCGTAAATCAGCGTTTACTATAGTGATCCCTCCACCCAATGTCACTGGTTCTTTACATATGGGACATGCTTTAAATGCGACCATTCAGGATATTTTAATTCGTTTTTATCGAATGACAGGTTATCAAGCTTTATGGGTACCAGGGACTGATCATGCTGGTATTGCCACGCAAAATGTGGTGGAAAAAGAATTAAAAAAAGAGGGTTTAACAAGAAAAGAACTTGGTCGAGAAAAGTTTGTGGAAAGAGTTTGGCAATGGGTTAATAAATATGGCCATTTAATTATTGAACAATTAAAAAAACTTGGCTGTTCCTGCGATTGGAGTCGCCAGCGATTTACCTTGGACAAAGAATACATCGAAGCCGTGAAAACCGCTTTTTTGCATTATTATAAAAAAGGATTAATCTATCGCGGGCCACGAATTGTTAATTGGTGCCCAAGGTGTGAGACGGCTATTTCAGATATTGAAGTTAAATATCAACCAGCGAAGGGAAAACTCTACTATATTCGCTATCCTCTTCGCTCGCAGATTAACGCGGATCGAGACGCGGATAAACGCGGATTGCTGTATAAAGAGCTGACTTATAAAATAAGAGGTTGTATTTTTAAAGTGTACAATAAATTGGGCCCCGGTCATAAAGAAGGTGTCTATCAAAAAGCCCTGGAAGAAGAATTTAAAGAATTAAATTTAAATTTTGAAGAAGAAAAATCAATAGAAATTTTATATGCTGATAAAAAAGTTGGAATTTATAAACCAGATTTTATTATTGAAAATAAAATTATTTTAGAAATTAAGGCCCTGCCATTTCTTGGTCGTTTAGAAGAAAAACAAATCTGGCACTATTTAAAGGGTTCAGAACATAGGTTGGCGTTATTAGTTAATTTCGGTGGCAAAGAGTTAGAAATTAGACGTGTCATCTACTACGATACCGCTCGAATAGGAGATATCCGCGTGAATCAGCGTAGTAATCCGCGAGAATCCGCGACTATAGTGGTGGCGACGACTCGGCCGGAAACGATGCTTGGTGATACAGCCGTGGCGGTTAATCCAAAAGATGAAAGATATAAAGATCTGGTTGGTGAGAAAGTCATTCTACCGATTATGAATCGTGAAATCCCGATTATCGTTCATCATTTAGTTGATCCACAATTTGGCACAGGTGCGGTTAAAATTACGCCAGCTCATGATGCGACTGACTGGCAAATTGGCAAAGAAAAGAAATTAGAGATTATCAATGTCATTGGTCCGCAAGCCAAAATGACTGAAGAGGCGGGAAAATATACTGGCTTATCAGTTTTAGAAGCTCGCCAGAAAATTGTTGAAGAATTAAAATCACTCGGTTTATTAGAAAAAGAAAAGAAATATACTCATAATTTGGCTTTATGTGATCGCTGTCGCACACCGATTGAACCGCAAATATCAAAACAATGGTTTGTGAAAATGAAAAAATTAGCTCAGCCGGCGATAGATGTAGTAAAAAATGGAAAAATAAAAATTATTCCTGGAAGATATAAAAAAATTTATTTGGATTGGTTAGCGTGTGTTGAAGATTGGTGCATTTCAAGACAATTGTGGTGGGGACACACCTTGCCGATTTGGTATTGCCGAATCGGCAAGAAATCAAAAATCAAAAATCAAAAATCAAAAATAAATCTTAAAAATTCAAAATTAAAAATTAAAAATTCTGAGTTTGTTGTTTCTTTAAAGAAACCGAAGAGGTGTCCAATTTGTAGGAAATGTGAAATGAAACAATCAGAAGAGGTTTTAGATACCTGGTTCTCATCAGCCCTTTGGCCATTTGCGACTCTCGGTTTTCCTAAAAAAACCTCTGATCTTAAAAAATATTATCCAACGAATTTTCTTTCTACGGCTCAGGAAATTCTTTATCTCTGGGTGGCAAGAATGGTTTTTTCTTCGCTAGAATTTATTAAAAAAATTCCTTTTAAAGATGTTTATATTCATCCAACAGTTTTAGCCATTAGTGGAAAAAGAATGAGTAAATCTTTGGGCACGGGCATTGATCCTCTGGAAATTGGTGAAAAATATGGCTTTGATGCGGTAAGAATGGGTCTAATTTATCAAACGAATCGGGAGCAGCAGTCTTTTAAATTTGACGAACGAGCCATTTTAGCGGCCAGAAATTTTATTAATAAATTATGGAATATCTCACGCTTTGTTGAAATGTCAACAAAGCAAATTCTAAATCCTAAATCCGAAATCCTAAATAAATTCAAAATTCAAAATTCAAAATTCAAAATTAAACCTATTACGCTGGCTGATAAGTGGATTTTGAGTCGATTAAATTCAGTGATTGAATCGGTCACAAAAAAAATTAAAAATTATGAATTAGGTGAGGCAATGCGTGAACTTTATGATTTTACTTGGCACGAATTTGCTGATTGGTACATTGAGATCTCAAAAACTCAAATGTCAAAACTCAAAACTCAAAACTCAACTACCTTTATTCTCCAAAATTGTTTGTTAACTATTCTTAAACTATTACATCCGTTTATTCCTTTTGTGACCGAACAAATTTATCAACAAATTTATTCTCCTACGAATTACGAATCTAAACGAATTACGAATTTACTAGTGGTAGTGGAATGGCCAAAAGCAAACAAAAAACTGATTAATAAAAAAGCCGAAAAAGAGTTTGAAAAAATAAAGAAAATAGTTGTTGAGATTCGCAATTTGCGACAGAAAGAGAAAATGCCGACTGGCCAAATTCTAGAATATAAAATCAAGAAAAAATATAGTCTAGAAGACAAGGAAATTATTGAAAAATTAGCCCGAATTAAATTGATCTAAAAAGTGTTTTTTCATGATTGTAAAATTTAAAGAGATTTTTATTTCTGTCCATCTGTCTTTACTAACTAAATGGCTGCTTAATGTGTTAACACATTAATATGGACAGCATTAGCTTTGCTTTTTTATCAAACTAAAAGGGTTTAAGATAATGAAGTTGGTATTTAAAGGTCGAACTTTTGAACAAACCATAATCATTGATCTTACAACCCCTATGAGCAAG
>CAYVCK010000026.1:0-9549 GCA_964450195.1 uncultured Gammaproteobacteria bacterium | reverse complement strand
ATGCTTTTATGACCAAGCAATTCTTGAACTGCTCGCAAATCAGCGCCAGAAGCTAAAAGATCAGTGGCAAAAGTGTGACGTAAACTATGAGTAGTAATTTTTTTTGTCACGCCGGTGATTTTGGCGTATTTTCTGACCAACCTTTGAATACTGCGCGGCGTTAACTGATTAGATGATTTTTTCTTTAAGGCCTGTTTTTGTCCTTTATCATAGCGAATAAAAAGAGCTGGATCAAGATCAGTTCTTGATTCTAAATATTTCTTTAGCCAATCTTTAGCCGTTTTGGAAAGAAAAACAATTCGCCATTTGCCACCCTTGCCTTTAACAGTAAATTCATCTTTATTCAGATTAATATCTTCTTTTTTCAAATTAGTTAATTCAGAAACCCGCAAGCCGGTTGAGAAAAGTAATTCTAAAATTGCCTTATCGCGCATTTTAATTTCTTCTGGTTGTTTGACCGAAAGCGGAGCGGCTAAAAATTTTTCTAATTCATCCGGCTCTAAAAAGAAGATTTGTCTTTTTTCTGTTTTTGCTAATTCTATTTTTTCTGGGGCAAGAGTTTTAATATCACGTTTGGCTAAATATTTTAAAAAACTTCTTAAAGCAATAAGATAATAGTTTTGGGTTGTTTTAGAGAGTGGTTGGTTTTGGTGGTCCTTTTGTCGACTTAACCAAAGTCGGTATTGACGAATTAAATCAGGGGTAATTTCTGCCAATGAATTGATTTTACTAAAATTAAGAAATTGTTTCAGGTAAAAGTCGTAATTTCTGATCGTCAATTGACTGCGACCTTTTTCGATTTCCAGATGTTCAAGAAATTCAGTAACGAGATTTTTAAGTTGGTTGACCATAGATTTAGCTTATCATATTTTACGTTCCTTGGCAATATTTACGACATTTTATTTTCCTTTTGACAAAGGTTTTATAATCTGTTATACTCTCTTTACAACTTATAACTTATCATTTAAAATATTTAATATCATAACAACTTAGATATTAAGTTTTTTGGATTATGGCCATCCGCCTTCTCCGCCAGCTGGCGGATTCGGCGGATGCTCATAATTCTAATTAAATTTTATTCACTTTGTTTTAAAATTTAAAGAATTATGGCAAAAAAAGATAAAAGTAAAATTATTAGTGATTTTAAAACTCATGAAAAAGACAGCGGCTCAACCGAGGTGCAAATTGGTTTACTGACCAGAGAAATTAAAGGGTTGGTTGAACATCTTAAAACACATAAACATGATTTTTCTTCGCGCCGCGGGCTTTTAAGAAGGGTCAGCAAAAGAAAAAAATTACTTCGTTATCTTCAAGAAACCAATCCAAAAAGTTACGAAAAAATTATTAAAAAAATAAAAACATAAAACGCGATACTAATATACTAATACATGCGAATGATACAAATAAAAAAATATTAGTATAATTAGTATTCATTCGTATATTGGTATCAGTTAATAAATTTATATGAGTAAATATTTAAATCAACGATTGGGCGTTTTTGTTGACGTGCAAAATATGTACCATTCAGCCAAAAATCTTTATGACAGTAATGTTAATTTTGCCAGATTATTAGAAACAGCAGTCGGCGACCGTCAATTGATTCGGGCTATTGTTTATGTTATCCGTTCTAAAAGCAGTGAAGAACAAATTTTTTTTGAAGCTTTGGCTCGTCAGGGTTTTGAGGTAAAAATGAAGGATTTACAAATTTTCCCTGGCGGTATGAAAAAGGCTGATTGGGACGTGGGTGTAGCGATAGATGCTATTAAATTAGCCGACAAATTAGATGTTATTGTTTTAGTGAGCGGTGACGGGGACTTCGTTCCTTTAATCAATTATTTAAAAGAAAACAAGGGCTGTCGGGTTGAGGTTATAGCTTTTAAAGAGACGGCTTCATCTAAGCTGATTGAAGCAGCTGATGAGTTTATAGATTTATCAAGTCAAAAGAGAAAATTTTTAATCAAAAAATATAGAACAGTTTAAGGGACTAATAAATTATAAATTTAAGATATTTTTATGGAACAAATTTTTGAAACTGAAGTCGGAGGGAGAAAATTAAAGGTTAAAATCGGTGAATTGGCTGCTCAGGCCAATGGTTCGGTTTTGGTGCAGTATGGCGAGACAACGGTTTTAGCCACTGCGGTAATGGGCGAAGCAGACAGGGATGTTAACTTTGTTCCATTGACAGTTGAATATGAGGAGCGATTTTATGCGGCCGGAAAAATTAAAGGTTCGCGTTTTATTAAAAGAGAAACAAGGCCGCCAGATGAAGCTATTTTGGCTGGCCGTTTAATCGATCGATCTCTAAGACCTCTCTTTCCGTCTGAACTAAGACGCGAGGTTCAGATCATTAACACTGTTTTATCTATTGATCAAGAAAATGATCCGGATATTGTGGCTTTATATGCCTCAATTTTAGCTTTGGCTATTTCTAATATTCCTTGGCAGGGACCAATCGCTGGTTTAAGAATTGGACTGATTCCTTCTTCAGATTTACAGCGGCCGGTTGAATTCTGTCTTAATCCGACTTATCGAGCCCGAGAAAAAAGTCTTTTAGATTTGGTGGTTTCTGGCACAGGGGAAGGGGTTTTGATGATTGAGGCAGCGGCAAATGAAGTAATCGAAGAACAAGTAGTGACAGCCCTGCAATTCGGTCAGCGTCATTTAGGAAAGGTAGTCAATTTTTTTAAAGAGATTGTGGCTAAGGCAGGTCGGCCAAAAGATGAGACAGTTTTAGAAAAATCAAAAAAAGAGAAAGAAGAATATCAAAAAATTGTTGAGGATTTCATTCGAGAAAAAGCCAAAAATTATTTATTTAATAAGCCCCTGAAAACAAAGGACGACCGTTTAGGAGCAGTAGAAAAGATTAGGCAAGATTTGGATTTAGTTTTAACTGAGAAGAAAATTGGCAAAGAAAAAAGAGAAAAAGCGATTAATTTTATTAATAAGTTGATTTATCAGGAAGTTGGCCAGGCTATTTTAAGGCAGAATTTAAGAATTGATGGCCGGAAGCTTGATGAAATTAGGCCACTTTCCGGAGCGGTTAGCATTTTACCGCGGGTTCATGGCTCAGCTCTTTTCCAGCGTGGTGAAACCCAGGTTCTTTCAACTGTCACTTTAGGCGCGCCAGGTATGGAGCAATATTTAGATACTATGGAAGAATCGGGTCGGAAACGTTTTATGCACCACTATAATTTTCCGCCTTTTTGTTCAGGCGAAACCGGACCCCTAAGGGCAACCGGTCGCCGGGAAACAGGTCATAGCGCTTTAGTTGAAAAAGGGCTTTTAGCAGTTATGCCAGATAAAGAGAGTTTTCCCTATACGATTCGAGTGGTTTCTGAAGTGCTTTCTTCTAATGGTTCTACTTCTATGGCTTCAATTTGTGCTTCTTGTTTGGCTTTAATGGATGCTGGTGTGCCGGTAAAAAAAACAGTGGCTGGGGTAGCAATTGGTTTAGCCTCCGGTTCAGACGAGTCTCTGGCCCGGAGAGTTTCTGGAGAAACGGGCGAGAGAATTAGCCGATATAAAATTTTTGCTGACCTTCAAGATTTAGAAGATGGACCGGGTGGCATGGATTTTAAAGTGGTTGGTGCCAAAGATGGTATTGCGGCGATTCAGATGGATACTAAAACACGAGGTCTTTCTTTAGAAATTATTAAAGAAACATTAACCTTAGCTCGCGTTAAGAGATTAGAAATTATTGACTTTTTGGAAAAGATTTTGCCGCAACCAAGGCCAAACCTTTCTTCTTATGCCCCGAAAATTGTTTCTTTTAAAATTAATCCGGAAAAGATTCGGGAGGTGGTCGGTCCGGGCGGTCGGGTGATTAATGATATTATTGCTAAAACTGGCGTGACCATTGATATAGAGCAAGATGGTTTAGTGGTTGTCACCTCAACCAGTGATGAAACACTTCAGAAAGCTGTTGATTGGATAAAAAATATTGTCCGCGAAATTAAAGTCGGCGAAGTTTTTCAGGGTAAGGTAACGCGCTTGATGGATTTCGGGGCTTTTATTGAATTAACACCAGGACATGAAGGTATGGTGCATGTTTCAGAAATGGCGCCGCACCGCGTTGAACATCCATCTGACTTTCTCAAAGAAGGAGATATTGTGCCGGTTAAAGTGATTGAGGTTGATTCTCAGGGCAGGATTAATCTGTCAATCCGGGCGGCTAAAGAGCCAGGTTATCAGCCTAGACCCAAATCAACCAGAAGACCGACAAGAAGACCGGCTGCTCGCCGCCCGTCATTTAGGAAAAGATACTAAAGTAAAATCTCGAATCTCAAAATTCAAATGTCAAATCTAAGATTTTATGATTAAATTAATTAAAAAACCCATTGGTGTTATTGAGGCAGAGGGAGTAGGGCCCGAGATTGTTGGCGCGGCCATAGAGTGTCTGCATGCAATTGAGGATATTAAAAGAATAAAATTTAATTTTGTTAAATACCAAGGAAAGGCACCGGCGACAAAATATTCTGAAACAGCTTATCGTCAACTTTTAAATTTTTATAATAAAATAAAATTTCAAAAAGGCTGTATTATTCGTGGTGGTATTTATGCTCGTACTGTTTATAGGCTCCGTGAAGATTTTAATGCTGTTTATAAGCCAATTTATTTTGAACCAATTCCAGAACTATTTGAGAACTCGCTATTGAAAAAAGAAGTTTTTGAAAAAATAAATATTCTTTTAATCAGGGAAAATTCACAAGGATTATTATTTAGCAAAGAAAAAATCAAGAAGACGAAAAGAGGTGAACAAGTGCTCTATGGGATCTTTACTTATAAAGAGGATAAAATAAAATCTCTCGCTGAATTATCTTTTAAACAGGCTCAGAGACGACGGAAGATTCTAAATCTTTTTATTAAAGGTGATGTTTGGCAAGGATTACTTCCGTTATGGCTAAAAGTATTTGAAAAGGTGAACAAAAAATATAGAACGGTCAAATTTGATTGGGACCATGCTGATACTGGTTTTGCTGATTTTTTAATGCACCCGACGAAATATGATGTAATTGTCACTTTAGGTATTGTGGGAGATACTTTAACTGATCCGATGGCTGTCTTGCTCTATGGTACAAGGGCGATAACGCCGAGTGCTAATATTAGTCCTGATGGGTTGATGACCTTTCAAACTATTCACGGAGCTTCTACAGCTATCGGCGGACAGAATAAAGCTAATCCGATTGCGATGATTAGGGCAGCAGCAAAGATGCTAGATTTGTTTTTTGAAATGCCCAAGGAAGCAAATTTGATTGAAAAAGCGATTAGAAAAGTTTTGACGAGGGGCTATAGAACAATCGATATTTACCATTCTGATAATTCTAAGCATAAACTCGTGGGAACAAAAGAAATAACGGCGTTGATTATTCAAGAGATTAAAAATTTAGCCAATCGATAGTATGAGAAACACGGCTTTGATTTTGGTTGATATGCAGAACGCTTTCTGTTCTAAGAGGGGTTCTTACTGGAAAAGGGGTGGCCGTATTTCAAATTTAAATCGAGTTTTGAAAATTGCGAAGTTTTTACTTAATCTCGCTCGTAAGAATAAATGGTTAGTTATATTTATAAGAATGGCATTTAAATCAGATTATTCAGATGCTGGTTTGTTAGTTAAAAAACATCCAGCCATTGCTAAATTTCGGAGTTACATTGAAGGGACATGGGACAGCGAAATTATCAGAATGTTAAAACCCAGAAGGCGCGAACTAATTATCACCAAGAAGAAATACGACTCATTTTGTAATACAAATTTGGCAAATATTTTGAGAAAAATAGAATTAAACAAGTAATTGTTGCTGGGTTATTAACCAACGTTTGTGTAGAGTCGTGTGTTCGTTCTGCATTTGATCGCGGCTTTGAGGTTATAGCGGTTCGAGATGGGACATCTACCTATTCTAAAGAGATTTATAAAACTTCTTTGGCCACAATGGAAAGGCATTTTGCTAAAGTTGTAAACTTCAATAGACTTGAAGATTGCATTGTTAAAAACTTTGAATTTTAATTTTAAATTATACTTTTGATATTTGATTTTTGACTTTAATCATCATGTTTTTCATCAAAAAAATTGGTATTGATTTAGGCACAGCCACGACTTTAGTTTTTGTGCCCAAGCGGGGAATTGTTTTAAATGAACCATCAGTGGTGGCAATTTCGACAGTTGATAAAAATGTTTTAGCTGTTGGTAATGAGGCTAAAGAAATGATTGGTCGGACGCCGGATACGATTGTTGCTCTGAAGCCAATGAAAGAAGGGGTAATTGCAGATTATAAAATAACTGAAGCAATGTTACGGTATTTTATTAATAAATCTTTAGGCAATTTTAGGGTTTTTAAACCAGAAGTATTAGTGGCGGTGCCAGCTGGTATTACCTCAACAGAAAAGCGAGCGGTTATTGATGCGGCGATGGCGGCTGGCGCAAAGGCCGCTTATATTGTTAAAGAACCGATTGCCGCGGCTATTGGGGCTAATATTCCGATTGGTTCGGCTTCTGGTCATATGATTATTGATATGGGCGGCGGAACAACAGAGATTGCGGTTATTTCTTTAGGCGGGATTGTCGTCAATACTTCCGTGCGCGTGGCTGGCAACAAATTTGATGTGGCCATTGCTGAACATATTCGAAAAAAATATAATTTAGCGATTGGCGAACAGACAGCTGAAGAAATTAAAATTAAAGTTGGCGCGGCTTTGCCCTTAGATAAATCCTTAATTATGGATGTCAGAGGCCGGGATATGATCACTGGTTTGCCTAGGACTATACCGATTTCTTCTAATGACGTGGTTGAGGCGATTCAAGATGAACTCGGTCAAATTTTAGCCGCGATTAAATCAGTTCTTTTTGAGACGCCACCTGAGCTTTGTGCTGATATTATGGACAAAGGTATGGTTTTAGCTGGCGGTAGCGCTTTACTTCGTTCGATTGATAAACTAATTGCTCAAGTGACAGGCGTTTCTGCTTTTGTGGCTGATGAGCCTATTCTTTGCGTGGCTAAAGGCACCGGAATTGTTCTCGATAACTTAGAGAGTTATAAAAAGAGTATTTTAGCGGCGAGATAATAAAGTAATTTCTAATTTTTAATTTCTAATCAATTTTTAATTATCTAATTTTAAAATTTAAGATATTTAGACATTATTTAGTTATTAGTAATTTATCATTAGTCATTTTGAGCATTTTTCAAGCATATACAGGGATGTGGAGAATTGCCCTTGACAAATTTGAGAGTCGAAGAAATGAAACAAAAACTCATTGCTGGCTTAACTAAGGAGCAACAGTAGGTTATAGGAAAGTGCGATTTATCTGTAAGACGCCTTAGCGGGGGTTTGGGTACCACCATTATTGAAGGAAAGATTGGCGATTGCCGGGTTGAGTTGCATCAAGATTGGGTCCGTGATTATTTTGGGGGCTTGGTTAATGGGTTGTCCCTGAATGGGGCTGATGCAAAAAGGCTCTTTCTCAAATACTGGCCAATAGCCCAGATTCAAGACCCGAATTATCTCGCAGAGATAATAAAGATTAAACTAGGAAGAGAATTAGCAAGCAAGATAGCTGCAAAGCTATAGAGCGTAGGGGGCAATTACCCGCCCTCTTTTTATTTGCTTTATTTTTTATTTTTTTTTAAAATTAGATAAGCTGTAATTTAATTTACTTTTGATTTTTAAGTTGTAGTTTTAACTTTTGAATTTTGAATTATGATTATAGGTATTGATGCTTCACGGGCGAATCGGCAAATTAAAACTGGCACAGAATGGTATTCGTATTATTTGATTGAAGAATTAAAGAAAATAACGGTTAATGATAGTAATCGCTATTTTTTATATACGGATAAATCTTTAAGGGGCGGGTTAGCCCGTTTACCAAAAAACTGGCAGGAAAAAATTCTTCATTGGCCACCTCGATATTTGTGGACAAAAATTCGGCTTTCTTGGGAAATGTTACGAAACAAGCCGGATCTTTTATTTATCCCCAGCCATACTTTGCCGATATTTTTTCCGAAAAAAACTGTAATGACTGTTCATGACTTGGGTTATGAGAAATATCCAGAAGCTTATTCATTTTTCGCTCGTTATCATTTGCGTCAAAGTTATAAATTTGCTGCTAGACAGGCGACAAAAATTATTGTGCCAACTGAATTTACTAAAAGAGAATTAATTAGTTTGTATAACACAAAGCCAGAAAAAATTGAGGTTGTTCATTTGAGTTATAATGACAAAATATTTAAGCCAATTGAAGACAAAGAAGGGATCGAAAAGACTTTAGCCAGATATAAAATCAAAAAACCATATCTTCTTTTTATCGGCCGGATTGAGGTCAAGAAAGGGATTGGCTGTCTTCTTGAGTCCTTGGCCAAACTGGAAGTTTTTGATCAGAAATTTCAACTGGTTATTGTTGGAGAGTCGGGTTATGGCTATAAAGCAATAAAACTCAAAATTCAAAATTTCCCAAAGCAGAACAAGTTCGCTGCGGGGCAGGCAAAATTCGAAATTCGTGAATTGGGTTATTTATCATCAGAAGAGGACCGGGCCTGTCTTTATGGCGGAGCGGAGGCCTTTGTTTTCCCTTCATTATATGAGGGGTTTGGCATACCGGTTTTAGAGGCCATGGCCTGCGGCACGCCAGTGGTTGCTTCTGATATTGAACCATTAAAAGAGGTTAGCAGCGAAGCGGCTTTATTTTTTAAGGTTGAAGATGCTGAAAATTTAGCAGAAAAAATAAAAGGAATCTTAGAAAATCAAGAATTCCGTCGAGAACTTATTATCAGAGGTTTAGAAAGGGTTAAAAATTTTTCCTGGCGAAAATGCGCAGCAAAGACCTTGGAAATTTTGTTAAATTGTGGTAAAATATAGAATATTGAATTTAGAATTTTGAATTTAGAATTTGTTTAGAAATTAGAAATTTGAAATTAGAAATTTTCTTAATCTATGCACATTGTTGGTCATAAAAAAATTTTGGAGTTTTTGAAGAAGAGTATGCGAGGTGGAAAAATTTCCCACGCTTACTTATTTTATGGCCCGGAGAATTTGGGCAAGAATCTGGCGGCTGAATATTTTTCCAGTTTACTTTTAGGGATTAAAAGTGAAAGAATCTCGAAACTCGCTATTCATCAGGACTTTATTAGAATAACTCCCTTGCTAGATAAGAAAAATATTTCTATTAATCAGATCAGAGACCTCCAAAAAAGCTTAGTGACTCGACCATTTTTTGGTTCTTTTAAGGTGGCAATTATTGAAGATGTAGAAAAAATGAGTCTTGAGGCGGCTAATTCATTTTTAAAATTTTTAGAAGAGCCACCAGGCCATGCGGTGTTAATTTTAATTACTTCAAAGATTGATTATCTGCCTAAAACGATTATTTCTCGTTGTCAATTGGTGAAATTTAATCCGGTTTCCTTAAAAGAAGTTAAAGATTTT
This sequence comes from uncultured Gammaproteobacteria bacterium, assembly GCA_964450195.1. GTDB lineage: Bacteria > Patescibacteriota > Patescibacteriia > UBA2591 > CALHIP01 > CAYVCK01. The sequence continues at coordinate 141 of CAYVCK010000026.1, read as the reverse complement.
TTGATCAAAAATTATAGCTTTAATCAGAGAAAGGCAGAGAATTTCGCCAGACTCAGCTTTGGTCGGCCGGGATTAGTCGGACGATTCTTAGACAAAGACAGTTTTTTGTCTTTTCAGTCAGCGGCTAAAAACTTTCTTCTC
>CAYVCK010000025.1:0-10122 GCA_964450195.1 uncultured Gammaproteobacteria bacterium | reverse complement strand
TTGTTAAGACGGGAGCTCCAATAAATTTTGATGATTGAATTTTAGCAACAGTTTTTATAGTTTAAATTGTCAAGGCGAAGTCGGGCGCGGTAAACCCGAGCCGAAAGCGAGTGACTCGTCTATCTAAAATCTCGCAAAATTAGGAAGGAATAGGGCAAAATTTACGAAGTAAATTTTGCCTATATTTAGAATCTAAAAAACAAAAAACCCTTTTTCTCAATTTGGACATAGAAGCAGATAAACAATTTTTTACCTCTCAACAACAGTTGATTAGAAAAGTTCAGTTAGAAATTGGAAAAAATAAAGGTTTTGTTTTTATAGATGAAATTCAAAGAAAAGAAAATGCCGGTCTTTTTTTAAAAGGACTTTATGATTTAAATCTACCCTACAAGTTTATTGTTTCTGGTTCTGGCAGTGTAGAATTAAAAGAAAAAATACATGAATCATTAGTGGGTAGAAAAAGAATTTTTGAACTCCCTACCCTAACTTTTGAGGAGTTTGTTAATTTTAAAACTAATTACAGATATGAAAACAAACTGGTGGATTTTTTTGAAGTAGAGAAAGGCGAAGAACTTTTAGTTGAATATCTGAATTTTGGGGGCTATCCCAGAGCAGTTTTAGAAGATAAATTATTAGAGAAACAAAAAATCCTAAATGAAATTTATCAGAGTTATCTAGAAAGAGATATCACTTTGTTATTGAATATTAAAAAAACAGAGGCTTTTACTAATTTATTGAAAATAATGGCTGGCCAAATAGGTAATCTAATCAATTTTTCTGAACTATCTTCTACTTTAGGAATTTCAGTAAAAACAGTTAAAGAATATCTTTGGTATATGGAGAAAACCTTTATTTTGCAAAAACTTACCCCGTATTATAAAAATTTACGTAAAGAAATTACCAAATCACCGATAATTTATTTTTCTGATTTAGGTTTAAGAAATCATAGTTTAGGATATTTAGGAAATATTAAAATAGAAAATACTGGTTTTTTATTTCAAAATTTTATTTACAATCTTCTCAAAGAACAAATAAAAACAACGGCAAGTAAAATTCATTTTTGGCGGACCAAGGATGGGGCAGAGATAGATTTTATAATCTCTAAAGGCAAAGAAATAATACCGGTAGAAGTAAAAAGTAAAAAACTTAGTGAAGTAAAAATTAGTCGCTCTCTAAAGAGTTTTATTAAAAAGTACCAACCGAGGAAGATTTTTCTTATCAATCTTCAATTAACAAAAATAATTAATTTTCAGAGAACTAAAATTATTTCCTTACCCTATTACAAATTAATTAAAAAAGTCCCTCTATGAAAATCAAAGAAATAACATTAGCAGAACTAAATCCCGAAAGATTTATTGAAGAGAAAATTCGAGAGATCGCTTCGATTGTTGGCGATAATTTAGCTATCAACGCCTTATCTGGCGGTGTTGATTCTTCAACTGTTACAATGTTAGGACACAAAGATTTGGGCGATAGACTCAAAACGTATTTCATTGATAATGGTTTAATGAGAGGGGGCGAACCCGAATATGTCGTTTCGTTGTTTAAAGGTTTGGGAGTAAATGTTGAAGTTGTAGATGCCAAAGAGGTCTTTTTTGCTAGATTAAAAGGACTTACAGATCCGGAAGAAAAAAGAGAGGCGATCAGTCGAGCATTTTACCAAGATATTTTTGGTAAGATTGTAAGAAAAAGCGGCGCTAAATATCTTCTTCATGGTACAAATTATACAGATGTAGAAGAAACTGTTGCCGGAATTAAAAGACAACATAACATTCTTAAACAGCTTGGAATCGATCCAGAAAAAGAATATGGCTATAAAATTATAGAACCCTTAATTCAGCTCAGAAAGCCAGCCATAAAAAAACTAGCCAAAATCCTTGGCCTACCAGAAGAAATATACAACAGGCCACCTTTTCCAGGTCCTGCCTTAGTAGCCAGGATAATAGGTGAGGTCACACCAAAAAGAGTAGAAATTGTAAGAAAAGCGACAAAAATTGTTGAAGAAGAATTATACAATAAAGCATTTCAATATTTGGCTATTCTGCACAAAGATAAAGTTACAGGGATAAAAGAAGGAAAAAGAGATTATGGATTGCAAATAGAAGTAAGATGTTGGGATAGTGAAGATGCAGTCACAGGATCGCCTACAAGACTTTCTTTTGAAACTTTAGATAAATTATCAGAAAGACTAACCATAGAAATACCAGGCGTTGTAAGTGTTACTTACAATATAACCAAAAAGCCGCCTTCAACAATAGAAGCAATTTAATTAAAATTTTACGGCTTTGCCCAAACTCGACTTCGTCGAGCTTCGTAAAATCCGAAACGTTAAATGAAATTTTTTTACTCGCCTAAATGCGCAATATTTATAAAAACCAGATAAACGATTAATCATATGAAACTACATGAAATCAAAATTATCAAATCGGATGAAAGAGGGATAATTTATGATTGTGGAAAATCTCGTTTCATTTCAAGAAAGAGAGGAACTATTAGCGCCAATCATAAACATGAAAATCCTGAAATTGTTTATCTGGTTAAAGGAGAAGTAGAATTGACAACTGGTGATGAAACCCAGATTGTAAGAGCGCCAGTCATGTTCAAAACTGATTCTAATGTTTATCATAAATTGGTTGCGCTCACTGATATTGAACTTGTCATTGATCGGGACGGCGAGTAAAAAAACTCAAGCCCCTCTGCGCTTTCGCTTCACAAAAGTAAGTGAAATTTATTTGGTAAAATGGGATAATGATTTGACAGACAATCTTAATAGAAACTAACGCCTTCTGATTAGAGATAATTTTATTTCTCAATTTCTCAATTAATTCTTTATAAAATTTCAGGAATAAAAAAGAATTTTTATTGAACCAAAAAGTATTAAAAAAAGACCAGAGGTAATAGGAACAATGGTTTTAAATTCTTTGAGAGATGATAATTTGCCGGCCAGAAAGCCAAAAATTATCAAGGGAGTAACCAGAGACCCTAAGCCAAAAAACAACCCCATTCCCGTTCCTATTAAAGGAGATTTTTCTAAAACAGCCATAGCCAAAAGAGCCAAAAGAGGAGGACAAGGACTAAGTCCAATTACCAAACCAGTAAAATAAGAAAGTTCCATACCTTTATTTGCCAAAAAGAAAGAACATCTGCTAAATTTTGGCCAAGGGTTAAGTTTCAAAAAATAGCCAGCTAAAATAAAAATCCCAAAAAAGATCAAGAAAATACCAAGGACTTTTTGGGAAATTAATTCACCTAATAAATAACCGGTGTAGCCAGAAATCCCTCCCAAAAAGATGTAGGTTGAAATTCTACCAAAACCAAAAAGGAAAGTCTGAATTATTCCCTCTTTGCCAGTCCTGGCAGTTGCCATTACCAGAGGAGTAAGAATTGGCAGGCAAAAAATTAGGCAAGGTCCAAGACCATAAAGAATTCCTAAAATTAATGCTTCAAAAAAAACTGACATTATGGTAAAATAGAAGTTAATGAAATTAAAGTTGCTTTTAATTTATTTTTTCTTTTTTGCTTCGGCTTTGCCAGTTTTGGCTCATGTTTGTGATGATGTTTTACAACACGACCCGATAGTTATTTGGCCAGAAAAACAAACTCTGGAAATTACAGAAACTGGTCAGTTTAAGATATTTTTAAGAAACGATTATTCAGAAAGCATCCACGATGTCAGATTAATCGCGCCCTCTTCTCTTTTTAAATTTTCAATCAATCCGCCTTTAATTGAAAGAGTGAGACCGAAAGAAGAGGTTTCTTTTTTAGTTAATTTATCTATCTCTGAAGAGATAAAATCAGGTTCTTATCCTATTTCAATAAAAATTAAGGCTCAAGAATTTACAATTGACAGAGAAGTTAATTTAACAATTGAAGTGAAAAAACCTTTTAGACCACCACCTCAGTTAGAACCAAAGCCAGAACCAGAACCTCAACCAAAACCACAAGCAATTATTGAAATTGCACCCAAAGATATCTTAGTGGCAATGAGTGTCTTTCCAGACATTTTAGAGGTAAAGCCGAAAGAAAGAGCCAAATTTAAAATTTTTATCAGAAACGGGCATAGCCAATCCTTACATCATCTCATCATTTCAATTCCTCAAGAGAGATTTGAAATTTTGAATATCAATCCAGAAATAATCAGAGAAATTAAACCTGGCACTGTCGCTTCTTTTGAAGTAGCTTTAGCCGTTCCCGCTCAGATAAAAGAAGGAAATTACCCGCTTTTTACCAAAGTCAAAGCTCAAGAATTTGCTTTAGCCAGAGAAGTTTCACTAATCATCAAAGTAAAAAAAGTTAAGAAATGGCTCATTTATCTTTATCTCTTGGCTATCTTGTCTTTGATTGGTCTTTTGATTTGGCGTTGGCGGAGAATAACTCAAAGGCAGTCTAGATAGGCCTCGCTCCGCTCGGCACTATCTCCCTTCGGGCAGCCCTCAAATTCCCTGAAGTTTGGGTCGTCTCGGTTCCGCGCCCTATCTGGTCCAGCCTCTCAATCGAAGATTGAGGGCTGTCGGAATTTCATTTATTGAAATTTCGAGACGACAAGGCTGCTCCCAAAGCAATAACAAATTGAGGTTCTGGCGGAACATAGATTTTAAAACCTATTTCTTCTTCCAGAGCTTTTTTTATTCCTATATTTTTTGCTCCGCCGCCATCAAAAAAAACTACTTCTTTTGGCGTGAGAGCTCGAGCCAAATCAGCAATTTTTTTGGCAATGACTTGGTAAAGACCAGCTAAAATATCTTCTCTTTTTTTTCTTTGAGCAATCAAGGAAATAACTTCTGATTCAGCGAAAACAGTACAGGTGGCATTTATTTTCACCGAGTTTTTTGATTTTAAAGAAAACTCTCCCAAATCTTCTAACTTTATATCCAAGGTTCTGGCCATCACTTCCAAAAATCTACCGGTGCCAGCCGCGCATTTTTCATTCATGACAAAATCAACAATTTCACCCTGCTCATCTAATTTTATGACTTTTGAATCTTGGGCGCCTAAATCAATCACTGTTCGAACCTGACCCCAGGGAGAACCTAAAAAGCGAGCTCCTTTAGCATTGGCTGTTATTTCAGTTATTGTTCTGTTACCAAATTCAATTGCTCTCCGACCATAACCAGTGGTAACAATAAAATCTAAATCATCTTGAGTCAAATTTGCTTCCTGAAGCGCTTTCTCTAAAGCTGATTTAACTGCCAACCGAGGATCAGCTAAAGTAGCTGAAATTGACCGGGCTAATATTTCTTCGCCCCCCACCAAATTTTTGGTGGGGGGTGAATCTCTAAGAATCACTACTTTGGTCATTGCTGATCCAACATCAATTCCAGTAACAATTTGAGATTTCTCATTAATAGGATTCATATTTTTTTACCACGTTAGAAATTTTAGAGTTTAGAGTATGCCCTTAAGAAATAGAATTCCCTTTGACTTTTGGAATTTCTAACGGGGCTTACTCTTTATTATTTCTAAAAAAGCTTCGACTCTTGTTTTAATTTGCTCAACATCTTCCTGGCTATAATCGGTTTGGATCCGGAGCAGAGGAATATTCTCCTGGTTTAAAATCTGTTTCACTTTATAAAATTCTAAATCGTAAAGTTGACAGAGTCTTAACTGATGGTAAATGACACCATCTATTTTAAAATCTTTTATCATTTGAAGCAAATTATCAATCCGGTCATTGCTCTCAACAAAGCAGGGGCAGATACTAGGCGAGAGATATCTCTCCGCTATTGCTTTTAACATCTCTTGCAGGGTCCATTCATCAATTTCGACCGGATTATAAAGATGTTGGGTTCCTGAGCAAAGAGTATCGCCAACCACAATTCCGCCAAACTCCTCAATAATATTGAGGAGTTTATAATTTGGCCAAATGATTGGCGAACCAGTCAGTAACAAACGTGGAGTCTGAGCCGGGCAAATTCCCAAATCTTTTTTTCTATTTTCTGTAAGTTCCTGACATAACTTTTCTGTCTTTTCAGTCCACCTTTTTAAATCATCAAAAAAACTAACCTGGGTAACCAGTAAGGCATCTCTTCCTGAAATAATCGGGCTGGTTGCTTTTCTTATTTCATAAAACCTCCGAAAAATTACCTGCCTTCGATGACAAATCTCAATCGCCCTTTTAAGTTTTGCAAAAGTTATTTTATTTCCGCTCAATTCTTCCAGCCTCTTTTTTAAAATTTTAATTTCCTGGAACCAGAATTCCTTTGATTGAGGACTGTCTTTGATGTTTGGCAGTTCTAAAAGCCAGACTTCCAAGTAATCGGAGAGAATTTCTCCTAATTTCTTTTTTCCATCACAGCTGGCAGGTATTATTACCGAATCGCAAAGGGAAAAATAAGGAAGCTCAACGAATTTGAAACCAAAAGAAGATTTAATGAGAGGACAAATATCTTTGGCTAAAATTTCTTCAGCTGTTTCTACAGTTTCATAAAAACCAGCACAAAGCCGAATTGGCAAACAACCTACCGCATAGATTAATTCTTCTGGCAGAAAATTACAAAAGGTGCCAATTACTTTGCCGCCAGCTTTTTTAAAATCTTCAATCTCTTTTACTCTTTTCTCAAATTTCCAAATTTCATTAAAATAAGTCAGACTCTTGACTCGGTTTGGTATTTTTTGCATCAACTCAAGATTCTTTTCTCCCTGAGCCAAAAAAATTTTCTTAAATTCTTCTTTCTTTTCAAAAGCGCTCTTTCTTTTCAAGGGATATCTTTTCTCAAAATCCTTCTCTTTAAGTTCAGCTTCCTTTAATTTTTTAAATATCTTTTTGAACATAAAAACCCCACGAAATTATTGTTTTAATTGTGGTTAATATAAGATTTATGTCGCCTAACGGTTGCGGGATAAAAAAACTCAACCCTTTTCCATTATATCTATTCTAATATTCAAAAGAAATCTTCTCATTATTCCTTCAATTTTCTCTTAATTTCTAAGTTCAAAAAGGGTTGAAATCGGAAAATCATTCCTGCCTGTTGGCAGACAGGAATTTCCCTTTTATCCGCTGTTAAGCGACCCGAGCCGAAGGCGAGGCAAGGAGCGAAATGACGCAGGGTTCCAAACCTCGCCTTCGTTGTTCTACTTCACTGTAATCACTAATGTATATGTGCCTTTAGTTTCGCCGACTTTTCCGATGCCAAACTTATAAATTTCTGTTTCATCCGCATCTATTGTCATTTCTTCTGATTCTCCCTTGAAGTTGTTAGGGGACTGTCCCCATATTACCACTCTTGACATTCCAATATGGGGCCCAGCTGAAGGCTGGGAGGGTGGTGGGCGGGTGTGTAGTCTTGAGAATGTGAGAATGTTATTTTTGCAAGGCTACTGAACAAAGTTAAATTATAACTCTTTATTGATGCGGGTTTTAAACCCGGGGACTGTCCCCCATTATCCCCCATTTGAGAAAAGACCAAAAAATTTTTTAAACATAGATTAAGAATTATAGAAAATTATTTAGATAATTTTGTCTTAATAATTTTTATTTTATTTTTAACATAATTTCTCCTTTCGCCTCCTTCTCGCGATGGTATTCTAAAAATAATTGATACAATTCGGGCTCCAATTCTTTTATCTCTAAAAGCTCTGATTTGGCAAATAAACTGTCTATATTCTTGCAAACTTCCCCAAAATCGTTTGCGGCATGAATTAAGTTTTCTAATGCCACTTCGTGGGTGATTTTCTCTTGCTGCGGATGCTTGCCGGCTCTTAAAAGCCTGAGGTCTTTGTCGGAAATTCTAAATTTACAAATTTTAAATTTTTCTCTTATCCCATCTTTAAATTGCTGAGATTTTTCAATGGCATTTTGTTCTGACTTTAAGATTAAACAGGTTGAAGGATTTTCGGTCATAAATTTTTCTAAAAGCGGATAATAATTTTCTCTCAGCTTCTCGGCATAAATTACGGCCACCTGTCTTTCATTCATTTTAATCATTTTTCTTTTGATAATTTCTAAATCTTCTTTTAATAATTCTTGGACAATATTAATATCTAAAAATTGCCGTATCGCATCTGGTTTTAGAACCAGAAAAGCATATTTATCTATTTTATTATTAGATTTCATATCATTTAGGGCCAAAAAGGTGTTTATATTGTTTGGGAGAAAATCTCTGAACCCCTAAATAAGCAGTAATGTCCCCAAATCTCTTTTGCCAATCATTTTTTAATTTAACTCTTAGCTCTTGTGGAAAAAAATTTATTTTTTTCAAATCTTCCAATGGAATAAATAAAACACTTTTTAAAATCTGGCGAGCCTTTGATAATTCAGGATCGCAACCTAAACATAACCGACCCTCTTTTATTTCCCCCAGAACATAAAATTCAAAACTATGTTGATTCGGACCAAATAATTCTTTCAGATAAAGAAGTTTTTGCGGCCTTATCTTTAAACAGCTCTCTTCTTTAACTTCTCTTTCGGCAGCAGTAAAAACATCTTCTCCCTTCTTAATTCCGCCCCCTGGTAAAACATAAACCTTTTGGCCATTAGGTTTAGTTTGCTTAACTACTAATACCTTATTATTTCTAATAATAATTACCCTTACACCAAGACTAATTTTTTCTTGTACTTTAGGCATTTATAGTTAATTATAAACTAAATTTAAAAAAGGGCAAATTGATTTTTGGCTTTAATGTTATATAATAAAGATATTATGAATAGATATTACCTGGCTATCCCGGCTTATAATGAAGAACAAACTATTGGTAATTGTTTAGAGTCCTTAGAGAAAGCGAGGAAATTAGCCTTACCAAAATTTAATTTAGAGAAAACCTATATTTGTCTTAACGGTTGTACTGATCAAACAAAAAGAGTGGTTGAAAAGTATCGCCAAAAACTACTGGAATTAAAAATTGAAATACTCAATAGTCCAAAAGGGATGAACCGGGCCCTTAATAAAATTATCAATTCTGTCCCAAATAATTTTTACCCTATTATTAAAGTGGACGCCGATGTCCTTGTCAAAGAAAAAGCATTTTTGATTTTATTGACAGAATTAGAGAAGCATCCTGGGCTGCAAATTGTTGGTGGTCAGCCTGAGGCCTTACCCTTCAGGGGGAAAAATTTTTATAAAAAATTTTTGACTAATATTTTAGATATTCGTTCGCGTTGGCCATATTCTCAAATTAGCGCAAATGACGTGTCCGAATTCCATAGAATTACTGAGATTGACCCTCAAGCCAGTGTTCCCCCGGGGTTTGAAAAAAAATCAAGAATTTATTTTCATGGCAGATTTTATGCCTTAAAAAACAAAATAGTCTGGGATGTACCAGAAGACAGAATTGGAGATGACACTTATCTAACCCTCAGCGTCTATAAACGTTTTGGGCCAAATTCTATCAGAATTAGATATGATGCTATTGTTTATTATCAACCGACCGTTTCTTTAATTCAGCACTGGAAAACCTATAAACGTATTCACTATGATGTCAAAACATTAATGACTTTGTCAAATTTTAGGGCTCTAGAGAAAATAAAAAATTTAGAAAAAGTTAAATTAGATTGGTCTTATATCAAAACCTTATCTGTTAAAGTACAATTTTATTTCTTGTGTTATAGTATAATAAAATTTATAGAAAAATTATTGTTTAAATTTTCCTCTCAGTATTCTGAAAAATTATGGGTGTACGATAAAAAAATAAATTAAAAAGGATAATGCCTAAAGTAGGAATCATTATTTTAAATTGGAATAATTATTCTGACACTAAAGAATGTTTAATGTCACTGCAAGAATTAAATTATAAAAATTATTTTGTAATTGTTATCGATAACGGATCAATTGACGGATCGACTGATAAAATAAAAAATGAGTTCCCTGATTACTTTTATATTTACAATAAAGAAAATTTGGGATATAGCGGGGGAAACAATGTTGGCATTAGATTTGCCCTTGAAAAAAATGCGGACCTAATACTAATTCTAAACAACGATACCATTGTAACATCAAATCTGCTTTCCTTATTAATTGATGTCATTACTGGCTCTCAAAAAATTGGTATGGTGGGCCCACGGATATATTCTTATTATGATCCTCTTATATTTCAAATTTCTAGCGGCGAAATAGATATGTTAAAAATTAGAATAAAAGCAAGATGGACGAATGTCAAAAATAATAAACATGCACAAAATTTTTACCC
>CAYVCK010000024.1:0-10402 GCA_964450195.1 uncultured Gammaproteobacteria bacterium | reverse complement strand
ACCCTTGTCAACAAAACCCGCTCCAACTAAAATTAGTGTTGAGAAAAAAGAGATTGTCCTGCCGACAGAACTTCTGGTTGAGAAAAAGGACCTAACCATTTTGGAAAAGCCGCGGAGAATTAACCGTCTTAAAAAAGCCGCCAGCATTCTTGTTTATTTGGGTCGCTTTATAATTAAACTTTTCTCGTTGCTTCAGCTGAACAAATTAACCAAAAAATTTGTCGTCCTTAATAAATTAGAACGCGCATTAATTATCATCGCCTTAGTTCTGACTATTATTTTCGTTGGCAGTCTTATCAGTTTCAGTAAAAAAACCGGGGATCAAGAAACTGTTCAAAAATATCACCTCACGATTACTGAAACTCAAACAAAGATCAATGAGCTTAAAGCAACTTTAATTTATAATGATAGAAGAAGGGCCAAAGAATTAATCTCTGAGATAGAAATACTTTTAAAAAACCTGCCCCAGAGAACAGATGTTCAAAAAGAAGACTCTCGTGCTTTAAGGCAAGCTTTTGCTGAACAAACTGATAAACTCTATCAGCGAACAAATTTAACTGAGCCAAAAGTAATTATTGATCCGACCATAATTGATCCCAAAATTCAGTTAGCTTCATTGCTTTTTACAGACAATAATCTATATGGTTTTGACAAAACATCTGGTGCCGTTTATAGAATGAACCTTCAAAATAAAAATCTGGAAAAAATTATCCAATTGTCCCAGTCAGGACTACCGTTCTTCAAGATCTTAGCTCTCGATAAAGAGACACTGTTTTTTATCAAAAATAATGGGGAAGCAACTTTATTCAACTTGACCATTAAAAAAGTTTTTTCAGCCAATATTGATTCAAGTCGAACAAATAGAAATATCGATCAAGCGATTATTTACGCTGGCCGACTTTATACTTTGGAAAAAAACTCAAAACAGATTTATAAATACACAAAAACTGCTTCTGGTTTTGGCAAAGAAGAGGTCTGGTTTAAAGAAAGTGTTGATTTAAGTAATGTTGTCTCTCTGGCTGCTGATGGCAATATTTATCTCATGGAAACAAATGGCAAGATTTTAAAATTTTATAAAGGTAAACAAGCATCTTTTACCTCAGAAGAAATTTGGCCAGTTTTTGAATCGCCAACAAAAATTTTAACCTGGCTTGAGGCAAAAAATCTCTATCTTTTAGAGCCAATCAACAAAAGAATTGTTATTTTCGACAAAGCCGGCAAACTCATCAAACAAATTTATTCTGACAAATTTACTGATTTAAAAGATTTTACGATTAATGAAAAAGAAAATAAAATTTGGCTACTAAATAATCAAAAAATCGTTGAAGTAGAAATGTAAATAATCATTCGACAGTAATTCGGTGGTAATTCAATGGTGATTCAGTGATAATTTGAGAATAAAAAAACCGCTCCGCAAAGAGCGGCTTTATTTTAAAAACCAGAAATCCTAAATAGATAATACCCGACTATATCAATAAGTATCCATCAAGATCAACAAATATCCATAAGTATCAGATATTAGTAGATATTCGCTTCGCGATATTGAATCGATACTAATTGTCTCATGTTTTAAATTTACTTTAAGGTCGCTTTTGCTCCAGCTGTTTCTAATTTCTTTTTCATTTCCTCAGCTTCAGCCTTACCTAAACCTTCCTTAACAATTTTTGGCGCTGCTTCGACTAAATCTTTCGCTTCTTTTAAACCAAGCGTCGTCACTTCTCTTACTGCCTTAATCACCGCAATTTTGTTAGCGCCAATTTCTGTTAACTCAACATTAAAGGTTGTCTGTTCTTCAACCGGTTTTCCTGCCTCAGGTGCACTGGTCGCTGCCGCTGCCATTACCGGCGCCTGCGCCGAAACGCCAAAGTGTTCTTCTAAAACCTTAACGAATTCAGCTAAATCTTTCACAGACATTTTTTCGATTTGTTCGATAAGGTCTTTAAATTTATCACTCATATTTTTAAATTTACTAATTAAATTATTGTTTTTTATTAGTAATCACATTGAAGGCGTAGACTAAATTTCTTAAATTTCCCTGACAAACACTAACCAAACCAACCATCAGCGATTTAACGGTCCAAACTAATCTTCTCAGTAATTCATCTCGGTCAGGTAAGGCAGCCAAGATCTTAATCTCCTCCGGACCAATAAAACCGCCCGCAAAAAAACCGCCTGAAATTTTCATTTTTTCATGTTCTTTTAAAAATTGAACTGCTGTTCGAGCTGGCCAGGTCTCGTCTTGATAACCTAAAATCAAACCAATGCCACCGGTAATTCTATCTATATCAACATCTTTCAAACCGATTTTGCTTAAAATCAATTTTAAAAGAGTTTTCTTGGTGACCAAATATTGTCCAGCCGCTATTTTAGCCAACTTCCTTAAGGCATTAATCTCTTTAACCTTTAGACCATAATAATCGATTAAAACCCAACTCTTGGCTCTTTTAAGAGCTGATTCTAACCTTTCAACCTCCTTTCTCTTCTCTTCCCTCGTCTTAGCCATACCAATTTAAAGTCTAAAATTTTTATCAAAATTTATTTCAGGTTTTTTAATTTTATTCCCGAGCGAGTGGGTTCGCCTCCAGCTCGAGTTTTTCAGACAAAATAAATAAAAATCTACGTTGTTAAGCCGCAGACTTTTAGTTTTTAAAGTTTAGTTTTTAGCCTAAGCGGGCCAAAAAATTAAGGCTTTATGCCGCCACGCTGTCTACGGCACTGAATCATTTTCAGATTATAACATTATAACATTTTAGTCAATAAGGTAGGTGTGGAAAACTTTTTTGATAGATAGGGAATCTTTTGGTCAGATCTTTAACTATTTGGTGAGATTGTCTTTTTATTTTCAACGATTTTGGATTAAAAATAATGTTAGCTATAATTTCACCAATCATTTTCATCTCTTTCTCTTTCATGCCACGGCTAGTTAAAGCCGGGGCGCCCAAACGAAGACCGGAAGGGTCAAAAGGCAATCTTAGATCATAGGGAATAGTATTGCGATTTACATAAATACCAACCTCCTCTAATCTCTTCTCTGCTTCTTTGCCAAAAATACCTGTCTGAATCAAATCAATTAAGAGGAGGTGGGTATCAGTGCCATTGCTGATAATTTTTAATCCATTTTCCATTAAAGTTTTAGCCAAAGTTTTTGCATTCTTTACTACTTGCTGAGCATATTTTTTAAAACTTGGTTTTAGGGCTTCCGCCAAAGCAACCGCCATGGCGGCTATGACATGGTCATGTGGTCCACCTTGTAAGCCCGGAAAAACTGCTTTATTAACGGCTTCAGCATATTTAGTTCTGGCAAAAATAATGGCTCCTCGCGGTCCGCGCAATGTTTTATGAGTCGTGGTCGTGACAATATCAGCGTAAGGAAATGGCGAAGGATGAATCTTGGCTGCCACCAGTCCGGCAATGTGAGCAATATCAGCCATTAAAATCGCGCCAGTGCTTTTAGCAATCCAACCAAATTTTCTAAAATCAATCTTCCTCGGATAAGCCGTATAGCCACAAATAATAATTTTTGGCTTTTCTTTTTTAGCCAAACGATAAACTGCCTCATAATCTAAAAGATTGGTTTCAGGCGAAACGCCATATGGCACGGAGGTAAAAAATTTACCAGAAAAACTGACTTTATGGCCATGAGTAAGGTGACCGCCATGAGACAGGATCATACCCATTAGTTTTTCTCCGGGCTTGAGCAGAGCGGCATAAACAGCAAAATTGGCTGGCGAACCAGAATAGGGCTGAACATTAACTTGCCAATTTTTCCATTCTGATTTTGGTAAAAATATTTTTTTTGCCCGCTCAATAGCTAAGTTTTCAATTTCATCAATAAACTGATTACCGCCATAATAACGCCGACCCGGATAACCCTCAGAATATTTATTATTCAAGGGCGAGCCAAGAGCAGTTAAAACTGCTTCGGAAGCAAAATTTTCTGAAGCAATCAAAACTAAACCGCTTTGCTGCCGAGCAATTTCTTTTTTAATAATTTTGGCTACTGCTGGATCCATTTTTATTAGATTCTTCATATATTGTGGAAAGATCAATTTTTTATTTTTCTCCTTAAGGCAACTTTAATAAAAGATTGAAACAATGGATGAGGCGTGAGAGGTCGAGATTTAAATTCAGGATGAAATTGAGTGGCTAAGAAAAAGGGATGATTTTTTAATTCAATAATTTCAACTAAATCACTTTCGGGATTAACGCCTGAAACAACCAAGCCTTTCTTTGTTAAAATCTCTCGGAATTGATTATTAACCTCATAGCGATGACGATGGCGCTCAAAAATAATTGGCCGCTTAATTTTTTTTTGATCAAAATAAACCCGGTAAGCTAAGGTATTTTTTTGAAGCAGGCATTCATAAGCACCCAATCTCATACTCCCTCCATAATGGGCTTTTTGAATATTTTTTAACTGTTCGGGCATTAAATCAACCATTGGATAAGGCGTTCTGGGATTGATTTCGGTTGAATGAGCATTTTTAAGCCCACAAATATTTCTGGCAAATTCAATAACGGCTAACTGTAAACCAAAACAAAGTCCTAAAAATGGAACTTTATTTTCGCGCAGATATTTGATGGCTTTTACTTTTCCTTTTGTTCCTCGTTGACCAAACCCACCGGGGACCACAATACCCTGAAATTGTTTTAAATTTTTAAGTTTTGAAGGCTGTTTTTCAAAATCTTCAGCATTAATCCAAGTAATTTCCAGTTTTCGCTTGTAAAACCAAGCGGCATGTTTGATCGCCTCAATCACCGAAAGATAAGAATCAGCCAAAGTAAATTCACCAGTAGCAAAATATTTACCAATAATGCCAATTTTTACCGGTTTTTTGGCTGTTTTAATGACTTTAACCATCTTCGCCCAATCTTTTAGATTTTTCTTTTTGGCTGGCAAATGAAACTTTTTTAGAATTTTTTTGCCCAGACCCTCATTCTCAAAATTTAAAGGAATTTCATAAATTGATTCAATATCCGGTGCGGAAATAATATCTTTTTCACTAACATTGCAAAAAATAGAAATTTTTTTCTTTCGAGGTTGGTCTAATGGAAATTTGGCTCGGCATAAAATCAAATCAGCCTGAATGCCGGCCTCGTTCAAAAGTCTGGCCGCTTGCTGGGTCGGCTTAGTTTTCATCTCGCCAAGTTTTTCTGGCACCGGCAAATAAGAAACCAAAATAAAAATAACATTTTTCGGATTTTCTAAGTGCATCATTCTGGCTGCTTCTAAAAATAAAGTGTTTTGATATTCACCGACCGTGCCGCCAATTTCAACTAAAACAAAATCTGCCCAGGTTTTCTGGCTGACTCTTTTGATATGACGAATTACTTCTTCCGGAATATGCGGTACCACCTCAACGCATTTCCCTCCGTACCCTAATTTTCTTTCTCGTTCAATGACTGCCTGATAAACTCGGCCAGTGGTCATATAATTATCAGAATATATATTTTCATCTAAAAACCTTTCATAAGTGCCGATATCTTGATCGGTTTCATCGCCATCTTCAGTCACAAAAACTTCGCCGTGCTCAGTCGGATTCATTGTCCCGGCATCAACATTGATGTAGGGATCGATCTTAATCGCGGTTGGCCGGTAACCGTAAGATTTTAAGATTCGACCGATTGAGGCCGTGGCTGTGCCTTTGCCGACACCGGAAAGTACACCGCCAATAACAAAAATATATTTAGCCTTGCTACTCATGAGGTTATTATAACAAAAAGTTATCCACTTGACAAATTGTTAGTTTATTTTATGATTAAAATATCAAAAATGGAGGCGCCATGAAGTTCTTTAAAATAAGTTTAATGCTTGTCCTGCTAGTTTTACTTAGCGGATGTGCTAAAAAACAATTAATCGAAGTGCCAATCCAAGATCCGCGCCTAAAAACAATGTTAAATGAATCAGAGGCGAGAATAAAGAATCTGGAAACAGAACTTGCCACCCAAATCTCGACGTTAGATTCAACTAAAGCAAATGTACTGGAACTGCAAAAAAATCTCAAAGTTAAAAACAGGGCAATCGAGGCAAAAATCACTGAAATCAAACAGCTGACAAACAGAAACGATAGTCTGACAGCCCTGTTCACCATAGTTAAAGAGAGACAAAAAGAAATTCAAACCAATCTCGACTCAGCTCTGGCGAATATAGAAAAGGCCAAACAAGCAGTTAGAAGGGAACGATTAATATCTGGCTGTATAATTCTCTTCATGTTTATTGTTCTTATTGGCACTCGCATCAGAAAGAAGAGGTAAAAAGTTAAAGGGGCCTTATCGCCCCTTTTTTATTTATCTTACCTCTCTTTTTAGCCATTTTAAATAATCTTTTTCCACTTTTTCCACTGACCAAGAAAAGATAGTTGGAATTTCGTAAGGATGGTTCTTCTTAATTAATTTTTCAATTTTTTGATAATTTTTCTTTATAGTTTTAATAATCATCGCCCATTCTTTAGTTTTTTCCATTTTGCTCTTCCACCAATATTGTGAATTAATCGGCCAATAATTAACACAAGCGGCCAGTCGCGATTTTAAAATTTTCTCCGCCAATTTTTCTGCTGATTTTTTATTCGGAAAAGTTGTGTAAACAATAATCATACATTTATCGCATTTATCGCTCAAATTTTCCTTAAATGATACCGAATTTTAAGTCGATTATTTGAACCTCTAGCGCTCATAGCCAATCGGAATAATGGCTAAAGGTCTTACTCTTGATCTGAGATTTAGAATTTTCGCCACCTCTCTTTCATCAAAAGCGCCAACCCAACAAGTGCCCAAACCTAGAGCTGCGGCCGCTAAAAGCAAATTTTCTGTGGCAGCCGCTGCGTCTTGAATGGCGTATAAATTCCGGCCGCGTTCGCCATAGCGTGAAGCGGATTTTTCTAAATCTGCCACTACCACCATCACGACAGGCGCTTCAGCAATAAACATTTGACCTAAGGCTGCTTTAGCCAATTCAATTTTGCGCTCTTTATCTTTAATTACCATAAACTCAGTCGGATAAATACCACCCGCTGATGGAGCACAATTTGCTGCCTTAATCATTTTTTCAATATCGTTGTCTGAAACTTCTCTGGTTGAGTCAAAAGATCTGACACTTTTTCTTTTTTTAATTACCTGCCAAAAATCAATCATAATGCGAATCTACGAATTTTATGCTAATTAACGAATTGCGAATAAATTTTAGTAGCCAGAGGCTAATCGACCAACTAAAAATTGAGGGAAATTTTTCATCCTCATTTTCTCTTGTGTCTTTTGATAATTGTATTCTATCCGATAATATTCTAAAGTCAAAAATTCATCATCAAAAATAACAAAACTCGCTTTTGGGTTTCGATCGCGCGGTTGGCCAACAGAACCGGGATTAATGATATAACGAGAGTTTTCTTCAAATTTCAAAAAGGTTTTATCGGGTGGAAAACGAAATTGATAAATTTTCTCCTCAAAATTAGCGTGCTCTTTTTCACGATCGAGATATTTGACACGCATCTTTTCGAAGATAATTGGAATGTGAGAGTGGCCAACAAATAAAACCTTTTCTTTAAAAAGAGAAAAATTTTCTTCAGCCTGATAAATCTCTAATAAATATTCCCAAACCGGATCGCGAATTGAGCCGTGAGTTAGAATAATATTTTTTTCTGGCTTTAGAGTGAGTGGTAAATTGACTAAAAATTTTTTATTTTTTTCAGTCAGTTCTTGGGCGTTTAATTTTATGGCTGCCGCAGCATAAGGATTAAAATCAAGGGTTGAAATTTTACCGACAACTGCCAAATCGTGATTACCAGCTAAGGATAAAATTTTCTTCTCGCCGATTATCTCAACACACTCGTTTGGATTCGGTCCATAACCAACAATGTCACCCAGATGCCAAATTTCTTTGATTTTAAATTTTTCTAATTCTTTTAGAACAGTTTCCAAAGCTTCTAAATTTGAATGAATATCCGCTAAAATTGCTATTTTCATTTTTTTTCTCCAAGGTGCAAAGGTAACCATTGAAAAAACCGTCTCGGAGGTTGAGCGGGCATGGTTCCGCCTGTTGGCGGAGAGCGAAACCGAGAGACGAGCGGCAATTTTCTCGCTGGGAAAATTGACCGCGTGTTTTTGAAATGTGTTACCTCGAGATTTCTATTCTTTTATTTTTTGCGTTGTGAAGATATAAATTTCGGTTTTTGGATCACGCCAGGCATCAGGAGGTAGTCCTGCTTTATAGGTACAAAGTGCGCTTAAAAATTCTTCTAAATTATAATTAAACTGTTCAGCTACTTCAGGTAAAAATGTGCCGCCCCGAAAACCTTGTTTGATAATCACACCATGTTCACCTAATTTTATTTGAGAAGAATCGGAGATTCTTTTCAAAGGCGAAAGCACAGAAATTTCAATTTTAATTTCTGGCAGTTCTTCTAAGGTCACAGGCAAAAAACGATTGTCTTGACTGGCGGCAACCGCCATTTTCGCCACTGCTTCTACCAAAGGTTCGCGCACTTTCAAATGACCAATACAACCTCGCAATTCATCTCCTTTTCTTAAAGTAACAAAAACCGCTCTTTTTTCTTTTAATTTTTTTGAAACTTCAAATTTCAGAATTTTTTTATATCTTAAATAAAACTCAATTGAGTCACGAGCGACTTTTAATAACTCTTTTTTTATTTCTTTAGAAAATTCATCTCGCATACAATTAAATTCTATCTCTATTAGAAATGTTTAACAAGATATTTTATTCGTGACATTTGAATGTATTCATAGATTAGAATCGCGTTTTTCTAATCAGCGAAGCGATGAAGGCCATATTTTTTGGCAAGATCAACAGCCTCTCGATACTCTTGATGAGTGATACCCTGAGAAAGTTCTTTATATTGAAAGGCCTTATAACAGGGCCGATATTGATCCATCATATTGACAAAGGCATCTTTTGAAATTTCTTCAGCTAAAAATTTCATTATTTTTTCTGTGCCAGCTAGGTCTTTTGGTAAAACAAGATGACGGACAAGTAAGCCACGGATAGCAATCCCATCCTTTATCTCCAAATCGCCAACCTGACGATGCATCTCTTTGAGAGCTTTTTTCATAATTTCAAAATAATTCGGGGCTGAAGAATACTTTACCGCTATCTGATCATCGGAGTATTTTGCATCAGGCATATAAATATCAACTAGACCATCAAGCAATTTTAAGGTCTCAACCGAATCATAAGCATTAGAATTATAAACCAAGGGAATTTTTAAACCTTTCCCAATAGCAATTTCTAGGGCTTCTAAAATTTGCGGAACTTGTGAAGTTGGGGTAACGAAATTAATATTATGGCAACCTATTTTTTGTAAAGAAATCATTATCTGGGCTAATTCTTCGGCAGAAACTTCTTGACCATAATCTAATTGAGAGATGTCATAGTTCTGACAAAAAACACAAGCCAGATTACAAGAAGTAAAAAAAATTGTCCCAGAGCCATGAGTACCAACCAAGCAGGGTTCTTCACCAAAATGAGGATGATAAGAAGAAACTTTGGCCTTTCGACCTAAACGACAAAACCCATGTTCGCCTTTTATTCGGTTAATGCCACATTTTCTCGGACAAACTTGACAAGGATTTAAAAGAGAAATCGCTTTTTCTATTCTTTTCTTTAGTTCTTTCTTAGAAAGATTCAAATAATAAGAGGCCATAGGAAGCTACAAGCCTTAAACGACGAACTATAAACGACGAGATCAATAATAAAGAGACTTTAAAGCCTGGGACTTTTCTTGGGCTTTTAATTTTGCTTTGCGGACTGCTTGTTCTAAAATATAAATTGACCGGTTATATTGTTTATAATCAACAGGATAGGGCGTGCCATCTTTGCCGCCATGAGCAAATGAATAACGCACTGGGTCATGAAAACTTGGCTGAGCGCCATAAATTAATTCTGAAATTAAAGTCAAAGCACGCAAAGTTTTTGGCCCGACACCTTGATAAGAAACTAATTCTTCATAATTTTTCGGCTGTTGTTCATGAGCAATAAATAAGGTTTTTTGAATTCTTTTTTCAATCATCGGTTTTAGAGGAATCCAATGATATTTGGGTAAAGTCAAAACGCGAAGTTTTTGAAAATCTTTAATTAAATTCTGAAAAGAGGCACGGATCAGTTCTGTAGAAATTTCCCTTGTTTTATCACTTTCTTTAGCGACTAAATTTAAGGGCTTTCCCTGCCAATCGCAACAAATGGCTGAATGTGGTTCATTGACAAAGTTAAACTCCTCTGTATCTGCGTTTATCCGCGTTTTTGTTTTTAAGGAGAGCCAGTGATAACGCCTGGCCATTTGAATTTCTGGGTTCATGCCTTGTTGAATGACCGTCCACTGACCTTTTTTTGTAAAAATAAAAGTGTGATGATAAATTTGAAAACCGTCTTGTAAACAGGAATTATCAATTTTGG
>CAYVCK010000023.1:0-11540 GCA_964450195.1 uncultured Gammaproteobacteria bacterium | reverse complement strand
TTTAAAGTTTTGAAGATGTATTTTTTTATTTTTTAGATTTTAGATTTAAATTTAAAGTTATGCCATTAGGTCGTGGTTTAGATTCATTAATTCCTAAGAAAAAATTTACCTTACCTGATGAAAGAGGGGAAAGGATTTTGGAAATTCCGGTAGAAAAAATTCGTTCTAATCCTTATCAACCAAGAAATATTTTTGATGAGCAAAGTTTGAAAGAATTAGTTAATTCAATTAAAGAACATGGTCTTATTCAACCCTTGATAGTGACAAAAATTTCTGATGATCAATATGAACTGATTGCCGGTGAACGCCGTTTACGGGCGGCTAAGATTTTGAGGTTAGAGACGGTAGCGGCTGTTATTCGCTCGGCAGAAACTTCAAAAAAATTAGAACTTTCCCTCATTGAAAATATTCAACGAAAAGATTTAAATTCCATGGAGCGAGCCAGGGCCTATCAGCGCCTGATCGATGAATTTAATTTCACCCAAGAAGAGGTGGCAAAAAAAATAGGCAAAGCCAGAGCCACTGTCGCTAACACCCTGCGTCTTTTGACTTTACCTGTTGTGATACAGAGGATGATTGAAGAAGAAAAAATTAGCGAAGGCCATGCCAAAATTTTACTTTCTTTAGACTCGCCGGAAAAACAAGAAGCGATGTTGAAAAGAATTTTGGGTACGGGAATGACGGTTCGAGAAGTTGAACAATTGGTAATTTCAAAAAGAAAAAGATTGACCTTTAAAGATCCGGTTCTGCGCCTCAAAGAAGAACAACTTCAAGAAGCGCTCGGCACCAAAGTGACGATTAAAAAACGCGGCAAAAAAGGCAAAATTATTATTGAATTTTATTCGGAGGAGGATTTAGAGAACCTTGTTAAAAAATTAACGAAATAATCTTGGTCTCTATTTATTTATCCTCTTTTAATGTTTTTTAAAAAGCTCGTGGGTCTTAAAAAATAACTTTTTAGCAATTTCTTTGTGCATAGTGTCGGGATTAATATTTAAATTATCTCCAACACTATACACTTTGGTATGAGAGTTGACCATAATTTGAGATGGAAACTTTCATACCAAACCTAACCATGTAAATACAAATAAAGACCTCGCCGCAAGAAATCTTTATTTGCGGAATATATGTTCATTTCTTGCCGCAAACAAGATTCTCGCCAAAGGCGAGGTTTTTATTTGACGATTAATTTTTGGTATTATTTATCCCAACGAACGTTGCCAGCCACCAATCATTTTGCCGATTTCCTGAATTTGTCTCTGCAGCTCAAGATATTTTTTATTATCAATAATATCCAAGTCTTTTAATAGGCGGATGATCAATTTTAGCGTGTCAAATTTTACATTAGCTTTCCTGATTAAGTTTAATTTTTCATTTTTGGAGGCGCACCCGGCTTCCAATAATAACTCAAGAGTATTAATGACGTACATCTCGCATTTGGCACCCAGAGCGTATTTATCTTTTTTGGGAAATAGAATACAAGAAACTGTGGGGACTGTCCCCGAGTTTAAAAGGCAGATTAGTATTGAGTTATAATTCAAGGTTTGTTTGTTGATGTGTCATTTTTTGGTTTCTGCCAAGAGGCGAAATCGCACTCCGGCCAACGATTGCAGGCAAAAAAGAATTTGCCTTTTTTTGTTCTTTTTCTTACCACCTCACCTTCTTTACATTTCGGACATTTCATTAGCGGTTCTTCATTATTGAGAGATTTGGTATATCGGCATTCTGGGAAGCCAGAACAGGCCAAAAATTTACCATAACGAGAAAATTTAACCAGCATTGGCTTGCCGCACTTTTCACAAACCTCGTCGGTTTTTTCTTCAATAAAATTTTTTACGATTTCTTTCTCTTTTTTTATAAGATTTTCTTTAAATCGTTTGTAGAAATTTTTAATCATTGGCAACCATTTAATTTCGCCGTTAGCAATTTTGTCTAACTCGTCTTCCATCCGACTAGTAAATTGATAGTCAACAATTTCTGAAAAATGTTTGGTTAAGAGATCATTAACCATAAATCCAATCTCGGAAGGGATAAAGCTTCTTTTTTCTTTTCGTACATAGTTTCTTGTTTGAAGGGTAGAAATAATAGCGACATAAGTTGATGGCCGGCCAATCCCGAGCGATTCTAAAATTTTAACCAAGCTTGCTTCATTATATCTTGGCGGCGGTTCAGTAAAGTGCTGTTCAGGTTTTAATTCAAGTAGTTGTAATTTTTCGTTAACTTCAAGGGGCGGTAGCTCTGTTTCTTTTTGTCTTTCAGGATAAATTTTTAGCCAGCCGTCAAATTTTAAGCTTGAACCGGTAGCACGGAAAAGACTTTTTTTTGCTTTAATATCAATAGTGGTATTGATGAAAATTGCTGGTTTCATTTGTGAGCTAATGCTCCGTCGCCAGATCAAATCATATAATTTAAATTGATCTTTATTTAAATGGATCCTAATTTTTTCTGGTGTTCTTAGACAAGAGGTTGGCCGAATGGCCTCATGTGCTTCTTGAGCCACTTTTGATCTGGTTTTATATTGATGGCTTTCGAAGTATTCTTGGCCATAATCTTTTTTAATAAAACCTTTTGCTTCATTTAAAAATTTTTCTGCTAAATTTAAAGAATCAGTCCGCATATAAGTAATCAGACCAATTGAACCTTCCTTGCCCAATTCTATGCCTTCATAAAGTTGTTGGGCAATGACCATTGTTTTTTTGACCGAGAAGCCTAATTTTTTGTTGGCTTCTTGCTGGAGAGTGCTGGTGGAAAACGGGGGCAGGGAAAATTTTTTTGTTTCTTTTTGGTTAACACCACTGACAATATATTCAACGTCTTCCAAATCTTGTAAAATTTGATTAGCCTCATTTTTTGTTTTGATAGTAAATTTATCTAAAATTTTATCGTCAATTTTATAAAGCGTTGCTTCAAAATTTCGTACTTTCTTATGTTTTCGTAATTTCGTAGAGGCAAGTATAGCGACGATTGTCCAATATTCGTCAGGTTTAAAATTCTTAATTTCATTTTCACGTTCAACAATCAGTCGGAGGGTAGGCGACTGGGCGCGGCCGGCTGAAAGTCCTTTAGCAATTTTTGCCCAGAGAAATGGTGAGAGCTCATAGCCGACTAAACGGTCCAAGATTCGCCTGGCTTGTTGGGCGTTAACCAAATGAAGGTCGATTTCTCTCGGATTTTTTATTGCTTCTTTTACTGCCTCCTCAGTAATTTCATGAAAAACAATTCTTTGGTAAGGTCTGAAATTTGAAATTTGAAGTTTGGAATTTGTTTCGGATTTAGAATTTAGTGCTTCGGATTTCTTAAGTTTTAGAACTTGGGCAAGGTGCCAAGCAATGGCCTCGCCTTCACGATCTTCATCAGTGGCATAATAAACAAGATCGGCTTCAGTCGCTATTTTTTTTAATTGATTAACCAGTTTTCTTTTTTGGGTGGGAATAACATATTGTGGCTGGAAATTATTTTCTATATCAACACCCAATTTACCCCTCGGCAAATCACGCACATGACCATTGCACGATTCAATAGCAAAATTTTTCCCTAAAAATTGGGAAATAGTCCGCGCTTTGGTTGGTGACTCAACAATAATTAGTTTCATACATTCCTACGAAATTACGGAATTATACGAAAATACGAAAGATATATTTAACAATTAAGCAATTTAGCAGTTTATTATATAGTTGCCTCCACCTAAATTTTTAACCTTGCCACTTATTTCCATCATGACCAAGGTTGAATTAATTGTCGAGGCATCTAAACCACTCTTTTTAACGATTTCGTCAATATTGATTGGTTCGTTTGAAAGAATATCTAAAATTATTTTTTCTTCTTTGTTGGCTGGTTTAATCTCTCTTTTCTGTTTTTCTGGAAATTCCAGATTAAACGCTTCAAGAATGTCCTCCACTTTGGTTATAGGTCTTGCACCCAATTTAATTAGCTGGTTGGTGCCAAAAGAATTTTGACTGAAGACACTGCCCGGTACAGCCAAAACTTCGCGATTTTGTTCTAAAGCGCATTTAGCAGTAATTAAAGCGCCAGATGTTTCTGGGGCCTCAATCACTAAAACTCCTAAAGAAAGTCCGGCAATAATTCTATTGCGGGCCGGGAAATGTTGCCTTAAAGGCAGGGTGCCGGTTGGGTATTCAGAAATAATAGCACCCCCGCCAGCCACAATTTTTTCTGCTAAATTTTTATGAGTCGGTGGATAGATATTGTCTAAGCCGCAGCCCAAAACAGCTATTGTTCGAGTGCCGACATCTAAAGCGGCCTGATGAGCCAAACCATCAACACCTAAAGCTAAACCACTAATAATCGTAAAACTAGCTCTAGCTAAGGCTCGACCTAATTCAACAGTTACTTGTTTGCCATAATTTGAAATTTTTCGTGTGCCAACAATAGCTAAAGGCAAATTTTCTTCGGCTCTGATTTCGCCCAAGAAAAAAAGTTCTTTTGGTGGGTCATAAATTTCTTTCAATAATCGGGGGTAGTTTTTGTCACTGAGACCAATTTTTTGTATTTGATTCGACATATAATAAATTTATGTTATTATCTTAAACAGTTAAGTAAAAAAGGTCAAGGAGGTGAGGTTTTTATGACAGAATTCAAGGTTGAACTTGTCGGTTATACATCAAATCCTCAGTTGCTATCAGTGGCTGGCGCACTTGGTTGTTTTGAGGAAAAGTCGTCAGCTCAGATAATGGAAGAGTTAAGGATGCTACCAGAGGAAAAAAGAAAAATCAAGGAAGGCCGGGTTTTAAAAAACAGTTTTGGTCGTGGTCATGGTTCGGTTGGTGACCAGAATTATTTTATTTTTAGTATTGAAGATTTGCCCCGAGCGGCAACTTTTCAACTTTGTTTGCCTGAATATTTGTCTCATCTGCAACAGTCTTTAAGAAGAGCAAAGGCTAGCCGAGGATTTTATTTACCTAAGACAATTAAGCAATCTAATTTGGTTGACAAGGTGAACAAAATTTTTTTTCAGAGTTTTGAGTTGTATGAAAAAATGGTTCAAGAGGGTATTCCGGCTGAAGACGCTCGTTTTCTTCTGCCGCTTTATACGAAAACCAATATTCAGACCGGTGGTGATGCGAGGGAGTTGTGTCACTTATGGAAGATGTCGCATCAAGATAGTGTTCCTTCCATTGTCAGAG
Source organism: uncultured Gammaproteobacteria bacterium (assembly GCA_964450195.1). Lineage (GTDB taxonomy): Bacteria > Patescibacteriota > Patescibacteriia > UBA2591 > CALHIP01 > CAYVCK01. The sequence continues at coordinate 6,396 of CAYVCK010000023.1, read as the reverse complement.
CGGTTGTTGATGAGATGATTTTTCAAGCTAAACAGATGGCGCCTGATTTATTTGAAGATTTTGGTTTTAATTACGAAACGCTCGCTTGGTATCCTTCATCGCAGCTGTATACGAAAACCAATGAAACGCTTAATCGTTTAATTCGAGTCCATCAGCAAAAAACTGACAAAGTTGCTTTTTTAGGTTGGAGTTCAGCTCTAGAAATAACACCAGAAATAATTGACCGAGCAGTGAGAGAAAAAAATGAGGCAGAATTGGCCAATCTGAAGCATGCTCATTTCGAATTTCTTGTTCCAATGTCTTTAACTTGTTTTCATCAAGCCACCAGACAAAGAACATGGGATCATAGTATTGAATCTGTTTATGATGCTTTAAAAATAGCGGTTGGTTCAGAGGAGAGAATGATTATCCCGCCATCAATTAAAAATTTTAGCTTTTTATCGCTTTATCAAGAACAGCATCAAGAAATGTTGAATCTTTATCAAGAATTGTTAAAAATCGGCATTCCTCAATCAGAGGCAGTGGGCGTTATTCCTCATTCACTAAAAATTTATGACCTGATTCATATTAATGGTTGGAACGCTATCCATTCTATTGGCAAGCGGATTTGCACTGCTGCCCAGTGGGAGATAAGAGGCATAGCCTGGGCAATGGCGAAAACAATTAAAAAAGTTTGTCCTGCTTTTGAGAAGTGGGTAGAACCGCAATGTATTACTTACGGCAAGTGTCCAGAAATTGAAGATTGTGGTTATTATAAGAAAAGGTAGTCTTCGTTATGATTAATAACAACAGGTTCTGGAAAACAGGACCTGTTTTTTTATTTGTTTCTCCGCAAGAATACCGCGCCATTTACGGCGAGGTCACAATAGATTTTTATTTTGAAAACATTATAATAATTATATATGCGTATTGTATTAGTTGGTGGTGGCACTGGTGGTTCGGTGGCCCCACTATTAGCCATGGCTGAAGAATCAAGGAAGCGAAAACCGGAGGCAAAATTTTTATTTATTGGTACGCGTCGCGGTCAGCCAGAAAAAGAAATGATTAAAGATTATGATTTTGCTTTTCGATCTATTTATGCCGGTAAATTAAGACGCTATCTTTCTTGGCAAAATTTTCTGGATATTTTTCGCACCAAAATCGGATTTTTCCAGTCCCTTTTTATTTTGAAAAAATTCAAACCTAATTTAATTATTGGTGCTGGCGGCTATGTCAGCGTGCCAGTTATTTTGGCTGGTTGGTTTTTAAAGATTCCCTCTTTAATTCATCAGCAAGATATTATTCCGAGTTTGACGAATAAAATATTGAGTCCTTTTACTAAAAAAATTACTGTTTCTTTTGAGAAATCTCTTTGTGACTTTCCGAAAAATAAAACTGTTTTTACTGGCAATCCAGTAAGAAAAGTGATTATGGGGGGTGATAAAGAAGGAGCCATCAGTCGATTTAATTTAGAAAAAAATTTACTAACTCTATTAGTCTTAGGCGGGGGGACGGGAGCACAGAAAATAAATGAACTAATTTGGAAAATTATTCCTGAATTAACCAAATTTTATCAGATTATTCATCTGACCGGCAAAAATAAATTAGAAATTAGAAATTGGGAATTAGAAATTGGAAACCGTTATCATCCTTACGAGTTTTTAACTACTGAAATAGCCGACGCTTATGCAGCAGCTGATTTAGTTATTTCTCGAGCCGGCATGAATGTTTTGACAGAATTAGCGGTTTTAGGCAAACCAATAATTATTATTCCCATTCCTGACTCTCACCAAGAAGCCAATGCGTGGTATTTTCAAGAAAAAAATGCGGTCATTGTTTTAGATCCAAAAAATTTGACAGCTAAAAAATTTTTAGAAACAATTAAAAAATTAATTGAGAATTCGGCAAAGAGAAAGTCTTTAAGTGAAAATATCAGAAAAATAATACCCATCGATGCCGAGAAAAAAATTGTTGAAGAAATTTTTAAAATTTAATTTCTATTCGCAATTTGTAGATTGGCACTTCATTTGCATATTAGCATCATGGTTATGGATTTATCTAAAATAAATAGGGTTCATTTTATCGGTGTCGGTGGGATTGGTGTTTCCGCTATTGCCAAAATGATGCTTGATTTGAAAAGGAGAGTTTCTGGTTCTGATTTAGCGACTTCGGAAATTACTGAAGATTTAGAAAAAAGAGGAGTAAAAATTTTTTTCGGTCATCAAAAAGAAAATTTGAAAGATGATACTGAATTAGTTGTTTATTCGCCAGCCGTACCAGAAGATAATCCAGAAAGAGGAAAAGCCAAAGCGTTGAAAATTCTAACTTTATCTTATCCGGAATTTTTAGGCGAGTTATCAAAAGAAAAATTTACCATTGCTGTTTCAGGCACGAATGGCAAAACAACGACCACGGCCATGTTAGGATTAATCTTAGAAAAAGCCGGACTTGATCCAACGGTGATTGTCGGCTCAGAAGTTAAATCTTTCTCCGACGGAAATTTTCGCTTAGGCAAAAGCAAATATTTAGTTGTTGAAGGTTGCGAATGGCGAGCCCATATGCTCAATCTTTCAACGCAAATAATTGTCTTGACTAATTTAGAAGAAGATCATTTAGATTATTATAAAAATTTAGATGATATTATTTTTCATTTCCAAAAATATATTGATAAATTGACAGGCGAGGGAAAAATAATTTTAAATGTTGATGATGAAAATTTACTAAAAAAACTTTTACCTCATCGAAAAGTCATCAGTTATGGCATTAAGAAACCGGCTGATGTCATGGCAAAAAATATTGAATTTGGCGCTGGCTTTCAGCAATTTGATTTAGTCGCTGATTCAAAAGTTTATCGTCTAAAGTTTAGAGTTGACGGTTTAATGTTAAAAATTCCCGGGATTTTTAATATCTATAATTGTTTAGCCGCCGCTACATGTGCTTTGGCCTTAGGTGTTAAACCAGAAATTATCAAAGAAGTTTTAGAGAATTACTCTGGGGCCTGGCGACGCTTCGACATTGTCGATGCGGAAATACGCGGACTTAACGCTGGCTTACGCGGAAGGAAGCAAAAAGTGGCAATTGTTTCCGATTATGCTCATCACCCAACGGCCATTAAAGCCACAATCCGGGCGGCGCGCGAATTTTATCAAAACAGACGAATTTTTGTTGTTTTCCAACCTCACCATCATCACCGGACCAAGGTTTTGTTTAATGATTTTGTCAAAAGTTTTGATGAGGCCGACTTAGCAATTATTTCAGAAATCTACGGCGTCGCCGGCCGGGAAGAGAAAGAAAGTTTAGAGATTAGCTCAAAAGATTTGGTCAAAGTGATAAAAGAGAAGATTAAAAATGAAAAGCATGCAACCGCAGAATCGCAGAATAATACAGAGACTCAGAATAGCCTTCAGGGTTTCGATGCCGGCGAAGCCGGTTCAGAGTTTCTGAGTTTGCAAGGAGTATTTTATGCGGCGGATTTAGAAGAAACAAAAAAACTGATTTTAGAGAATATTCAGGATAATGATGTAGTTTTAATTATGGGTGCAGGAGATATTTATAAAGTAATTGATAATTTGTTATAATGTTAAATTGCTAAATTGATTATGATTCAAGGTGTGAAAATAAAAAAATTGAAAGTTTTGAAAGATAGTCGCGGTTTTTTAATGGAGATTTTGCGTTCAGATGATAAAATTTTTCAGAAATTTGGCCAAGTTTATTTAACTTTTTGTCAATATGGCGTGGTTAAGGCCTGGCATTATCATAAATTACAAGATGATTATTTTGTTTGTTTGCAGGGTCGCGCCCTGGTGGGACTTTATGATGCGAGAAAAGGTTCCAAAACTTACGATAAAATAGCCAGATTCATTTTAACCGCACCAGAAGAAAAAGGACAACACATAGTTCTTAAAATTCCCAAAGGCGTGGTTCATGGCTTCACGGCCCTAACAAAAAAAGGTGCTAAAATTCTAAATGTGCCGACCAGAGTTTATAACTACAAAAAACCGGATGAATATCGTTTGCCGTGGAATACAGTAGAAATTCGTTTTCATTGGCCAAAATTTGTTAAAGCCGGGGGATAGGACGGGAATAAAAGTTTTCCACAGGCTAACCTCTTAGCACTCTTGACCTGAGAGTGCTAATATATTATAATTAAAAAATAAAAAACTAAAGATAAAAAATACATATTAAAAACTTAAAAATTTTCAAAAGTTTAAAGACATTTTTGCATTTTGATTTGTGTTTTTGATATTTTATATTTGATTTTTGATTTTAGTGAAGCGCTTATGCTTACCAAACGAAAAAAGAAAGTTTTGAAGAGGATTATTGAAGAATACATTAGAAAAGCCAAACCAGTAAGTTCTGCTTTGATAGCAAAAAGAGGTTTTCCGAAATTAAGCCCAGCCACCATTAGAAATGAAATGTATGATTTAACCAAACAAGGTTTGCTTTGCCAGCCCCATACTTCAGCTGGCAGAATTCCGACTCTTCAGGGATTTAAATTTTTTCTAGATAATTTTTTAGAAGAGAAGAGTGTTTCATTTTCAGAAAAAAATGTTTTTCTCGAAATTAAGAATAGATATCAAGAACCGAGAAAAAAAATTAAAGAATTAGCCAAAGAATTAGCCGAGCTTTCTCAAGAAGCAGTGGTGGTGGCTTTTTCTAAAGATGATTTTTATTATACTGGTCTTTCTCATCTTTTTCATCAGCCAGAATTTCAAAATATCTCTTTAATTTATTCTCTTTCCGAAGTCATTGATCATTTAGATGAGACAATGAGAAATATTTTTGATAAAATAGAAAAAACAGAAATTCTGATCGGTGAAGAAAATCCTTTTGGTAATCAGTGCACGACGATTATCGATAAAATAGAATTAGAGAATCAAAAAATCTTACTCAGTCTTTTAGGACCATTGCGTATGGATTATAATAAGAATTTAACTTTAATTAAAGCGATTAAAAAAATAATTGGGTAATAATATGATTTTCGGCAAAAAAGAGGAAATTGATAAATTAAAAAGAGAGATTGAAAATCTTAAAAAAGAAATTGAGGAAGAAAAGAAAAAATCAAAGCAGTATTTAGCAGGTTGGCAGAGGGCAAAGGCAGATTATATCAATCGAGAAAAAGAAATAGAACGAGAAAGGAGCGAGTGGATAGAGTTCGCCAATTTAGAACTTATTTTAAAAATTTTGCCGATCTATGAAAATTTTGAGAGATTATTAGAGCATTATAAAAAACCTGCAATCACCGAACCGCAGAATGATTTAGAGGTTCAGAAATTTTCAGAGTCTCATTGGTTGCAAGGTTTGGAGCAAACCCAGAAACAATTCGAAGACTTACTTAAAGGATTCGGATTAGAGAAGATAAAAACGATCGGTGAAAAATTTAACTCTGAATTTCATGAAGCAGTTGAGAAAAGAGGCGAGGGGAATGAAATTGTGGAAGAAATTAGCGCTGGTTATAAGATGAATGGGAAAGTAATTAAAGTGGCAAAAGTCATTATAAAATAAAAAATCAAAGATAAAAAATAAAAAACACATACTTTAAAATTTAAAAATATCTAATTAATCTAATTATTCTAATGTCTAATCAAATCCCAATGACTAATGACCAATGACTAAAAATTATTTTAGACATTAGATATTTCGGCATTAGACATTGATTAGGTTAATTAGGGATTGGTAATTAGGTTAATTTTCTGATTATTTTTATATTTTTCATTTGTATTTTTGATATTTGATATTTAATTTTTGATTTTTATCCTCTAAAATTATAAGGTCGATTTAGAGGGCAAATTATAGCATAATAAGATAAATTTCTCAAAAAGGTATTTTATGGCTCTTATTCCTTGGCGTCCTTGGCTCTGGCGGCCTTGGGAAAATCTAGAAGAATGGTTCGCCGCCTTTGGCGAGCCTCGCCGTTGGCGGGGAGAAAAATGGCCAGAAATAAAAGCAGCCGAGTTTATCCTTCCGGTTGATGTTTATGAAAAGGACAACAAAGTGGTGGTAGAAACACCTCTCGTCGGTATTAAACCGGAGAAAGTTGATGTTTCTGTGGAAGATAATACTTTAATTCTGAAAGGTAAAAGTGAAAAGAAATCAGAAGTGGAAGAGAAAAATTATTATCGCAAAGAAGTCCGCTATGGTAGTTTTTATCGAGCGGTGAGTTTGCCGACCAAAGTTATCGGTGACAAAGCCGAAGCGAGTTACGAAGATGGATTTTTAAAAGTCGTGATTCCCAAGGCATCAGTAGCCAAAGAGAAAAAAATTAAAATTAAAGTCAAATCTAAAAAATCCTAAATCCTAATTTCTCCCGAAACTGTCTGCGACATTAGGAGCAAATACAGTTTCGTGGATCCCGTTATCTCCGAACTGAGTCATCAATCACATCACAGAGTTATCAGTCGCGGACAGGCGGGATCC
>CAYVCK010000022.1:1827-11713 GCA_964450195.1 uncultured Gammaproteobacteria bacterium | reverse complement strand
AGCGGAGATACGGCTATGCTTTGATTCACCCAAATGCTCGCCTTCGCCTCGCACTCCGTATGTCCGCAGCCGTTGGCTGAAATTGCAGTGGTCACAAACATCATTCATAGATGTGAAGAAATAGGGAACTTGATGATATACACAATAATTAACATAAATATCAAACATCTCTTAGAAATAATATCTCATTTGGGGTTATAAATGAAAGATAGTATGTCACGCCATTTCTCAGGATTTCATTTTAAATCGGCCGTAGAATGTCTTGAATTATGTAGATTAATCGCACATTGTTTCGAAGTCGAATTTCCACAACTTTTTGAAGTATATCAACAGGATAGACTTCATGGTCACGACCATGTCTGGAATGTTCTTGAATGGAGTCTAAGAATATCTTGGACTGCTCAGCAATACCATTGTAAGGATAGTTTGGCAATAGATTACCAGAATTTGATTGCTGCTTCGTTGTTACACGACACGGCAGGGCTAGAAGTGATGAGTAGCAAAAGAAACAATCATCATATTCGAGCAGCTGAATATATTCGCCCCATTCTTAAATGTTGTAGTAAGTTTAAACCAAGAATCTTCGATATTGAGAAGGTATGTCGTATTGCTAGATGCCATCGTCTGCGTCATGACTTTCCCCCTGAAACGCTTTCCGAAGAGATTTTAGCTTTGGCCGACGGACTCGACGAAAATATGTATCGTCTCTACTATGGAAACAAAAAAATTCGTCCATTTTTCGACCCAAATCTTCCTTTAGAACACAGATTTAATGTAGTGTTTCGAAAAGGCGGGAGAGGAGAAATAGAAAGAGAAGATCCTAGGAATGATACTTTGATGCTCATGCTCGATTCACTCGTTCGTAATTCATTTGATTATAATCCTTGGAAAGTGGTCCTTCCTCACGAGTTTCATGATAGTCTCAGAATCACGGATGAACGTTGGAGAGAGATCGCCAAAGATTATTTCCAAAGCAATTATCGGCAACTCATAGACTATATCGAATGCGAGAAGCAATCCTATTTAAAGGATATTATCCATGGTTTTTTTGATCAACTTTCAAAAAAAAGAGGTTATGAATTTCTCAGAAACTATGAATGGTAATATAACCGAGGGGGTTTATAAATGATAGAACCATTTTCAACGGGAATTTTTAAAAGATTAAAAGAGAAAGAACCTTAAACGTTAAATCACGTAATTTTAAGCCATAATCTTTTCTCCATTTTGGAGGTTATTCCAAAGAAATTTTGGTAAATAATAAAAATTAGATTGGGTTTAAACTTGTTATATTAAACCATTTGGATCTATTTTCGATCCGCCAACTTAAAATGATAAAAAGAACAACGTGGTAAAGAAAATGAGATTAATTTTGCTATTGATTTAACACGTTTAAACGTTTGATATTATAAGAAATACCCATGTTATGTCTACCATTATCTCAGGGTCTACGAGAAACTCGGAGATTTTAAGCAATTATTGACACTAAGTGGTGAAATATTGAGAAATATAGATAACCCTGAACTTGAGGCAGATATCCGATCAGGACGCTCACTTGTGTATTACAAGCTATTCAAATTTGATGAAGGGATTAATGGAGTCACGATTGGCAGAAAAGCTATACGATGAAGTTAAAAACAAGACTCTTGGGAATATAATAAAGCAGGCTGATCAGCATACCATAACTTCGATGCTTGAACTAGCAAAGTTCTGGACTACAAGGGACAACAAATTTTTATCTAATAGCAAAGAAAGTCTCCAAAAAGCGGAGCGAGATTTAGAAAAGACTAAGAAAGAGCATGAAACACATTACCTTAGAAGATTCTGTTGGGATTGTGATTGTATTCGGCGTTCATTGTCCCGTGGGTCCTTTCCACTTTGCCATTCCACAGCGCTGAGGTTTTGGGAATAAAGCGATGAAGAATATTGTTTTCTTCCAGGTATTGGTGAAAGCTTCCCCTGAATTCAGCTCCGTTGTCGGTTTGAATAGCTAAGATTGGAAAAGGGAAATATCTTTTGGCTTTTTCAAATGTTCGGATTGAGCTCTGGCTATCTTTAGTTGGGTGATCAACAAAGAACTGCATTCTTGTTTTTTTCGTCAACCAAACGAAAACGATAGAAAAATCTTCTCTGCCAGTAATACTGAACATCCATCTGCGCATTAGCCCCAGCTTTTAAGGCAATGACCCGCTCTTTAAGCGGTTGGTACCAAGACAGTTTCTTTTGTTTTCTTCTGATTAATCCTTTCCGGTAGTAAAAGCGGTAAATCAGGGTTGTCGAAAGATCAATTTTTAATTCCCGTTTAACCAGATATTTCATTTTTAAGGGTCCGTAGTTAAACTTTAATTTCTCTTTTTCAATAAAGGTCTTAACTCCAGGCGTTAATTTAAGATGAGGGTGATTTTCTTTGGCCCGATAACTTGATTTTGGCCCAAGATCTCTTTTGCGCCACTTGTAATATGTTTTCCGTGAAATACCGAAGATAGAACAAACCTCTTTAACGGTGCGGCCAATTTTATCTACCTGAGCATACCAACGAGATCTCAATAAACGATAGTTTGTTAAATCTTTCAGAGGCGTAAACTTAGGTTGATTAAAGAGTAAACATTGTGTTACCTCTATTCTACCTAAGTGTTGCCCCTAATGTTAACTATACAGGGGGGGTAGAGTGGGAGTTAATAAGATTTTTGATTAGGGCCTTAGAAATGCCTCTTGTTAGATAAAGAATAGCAAAATAAACAACTATTGATAAGCCAATTAAAATAAATAGATTCCAAGATCTAAAAATTAATAAAACCAAAAACATCACCAAACTCGCCAGCAAACTTTTCCAGAAGAACTTTAAATTAAGATAAACCCTTGTCGCTCGCCAAATTAAAATAAGAGGGAAACAAAACATCAACATCTCAACCAAAACCGTTACCCAAGCTGCGCCAAAATAAGAATAACGCGGAATGAAAATAAAATAACCAACCAAAGAAATAATAGCGGTGGCTAAATAAAACCAGATTATCTGTCGCTGTTTTTCAATAACCACAATTGTCTGCTTAAAGAGTTCAGCCACAAATAAAACAGAGGTGGCAAGAATAATAATCCGCAAAACCTGACCGCTGGCAATAAATTCTGAACCGGCCACAAAAACCATAATCTTATTAGCTAAAACCAATGTCCCAAAAATTAAAGGTAAAGCAATCATTAACAAAAAATCAAAGCTTTTCTGAAAAATAACCTCAAATCTTTTTAAATTCTTCTCAGCCCAAGCTCTGGCCATTTGTGGTAAAATTAAACCAATAAACATGGGCGGAAACATAATCAATATCTCCAAAACACGATAGGTGGCGCCATAAATTCCCACTTCTTGGACTGGCCAATAAAGAGAAAGAAGAATCGTGTCCATCTTAAAATAAACCAAGTTGAAAATTAAAGAAAAGGCAATCGGCCAGGCTTGAAAAAAAATTTTTTGCCAAAGACCAAAATCAAAAGCCAATTTAATACTGACAAATTTTTTACTCGTCAGAAAAAGAACTAAAAAATTTAAGGCACTGCCCAAAACTACTGCCACTAAAATGGAATAAAAACCAAAATTAAGTTTAATAAATAAAAAGACCAAAACTAATAAGCCGAGCCGACCACATATTTCGGCAATCATCACTTTATCTGTCCGCAGAATCTTCTGATAGAAAGCAACCAGGATTTGATTTAATTCAGAGAAAATAAAAGCTAAAGAGGTTAAGACAATACCAATTTTAACTACTGAATGGTAAGGGAAAAAAATGGAAACCAGCGGAGCTAAACTAAAAAAAAATATCGTGGAAACCAGGCGGAAAGTAAAAAAATTGCTCACTATTTTCCCGACCTCCGCCTGCCCTGTTCTCTCATTCTCGCTAAATTCACCTAACATTTTTAAAAGAACTAGATACAAACCAAAACTGGCGATAATACCAAAAAAATGCAAAAAAGCAGTAATAGTTGTGTAGTAACCAAAGCCAGTTGGTCCGAGATAACGCGTCATCATCATCACCACCATCAAACCTAAAATCAAACTCAAAACTCGGCCCAGGCCTTGAAAAGCGATGTTTTTGGCTACTTTTTGGCTAAAACTAGGCATAATAATGATTTAATCGAATTTCTAATTTCTAATTAATCTAATTTCTAATAAATCCTAAAAGCAGGAAAACAATAAGTATCTATAAATATCGCAATGCAAATATCAATCGATATCAGATACTCATTATCTGATTTTTTATTCATTTCTGTTTCTTAAAAAATTGACTTCTTAATAATATTCTGTTAAACTAACTTTTATGATAAATTTTGAACTAAAAAAGTCAAATTGGAAACAATTTTTGATTAATCTCGTAATTGCCTTTATCGTGATTACTCTTATCGCTTTATTTTTAAGATTAATAGAAATAAAACTGAGACCAAAAGAGGCTGAAGCCGCTACTTTATCTTACAAAGCCAGAATAACTGGTTACTGGCCTAGTCAAATAGTTAAAATTCAAGCCGATAAAACTCTAAAAGTAAAAATAAGATTTCAGAATTTAGGAAAAACTTCCTGGCTAAATCAAGGAAAAAATGCCTTGTATTTAAAAACTGAAGGGAAAAGCTCTTTTTATCACCAAAGCTGGTTAAAAACCGATAGGCCAACCCATCTTTTCTATCCGGCAATCAAACAAGGCGATGGCATTACTTTTGAATTTAATCTTAAAGCGCCAAACACTAATGGACTTTATCGAGAAAAATTTATTCTTGCAACTGGCCAAACCACTATTCCTAATAGCAAGGCTGAATTTCAAATTACTGTTTATGGCGGCAAAGAACGAGTTCAGCCCAGTCCGCCAGAACAACAAACCTCCCAACCTCAAGAAATTTTAAAAATCCCCAGCCAACAAAAAAATCTTTTACCTTTAAAAATTTCTCCTCTCAATCAAGGAATTTATCAAATAGAAACCATAAATAAAGAGCCTCTTTTAAAAAGGGGGGATCAAAGTATAGAAATTGATTTTAATTTTGAAATAAAACGGTTTATCGTTAATGACCAAAACGGAACGAGGATTTTGATGACTGATGAAAATTTAAGATTTGTTCCGGAAGATAAAGCCGAACTATTTAAACTAACAAACGAAACCGAAAAAACCTTTTGTGGTCTTTTAGAGATTATTCATCAAAAAAACACTAACACAATTTCTCTAGTTAATATCACTGAAAAAACTTGTTATCAAATAACGCCAAAAATTACCACCTGGTGGCAGGAAATCTCTGCTGATTACACGATTGCCGAAGAAATAAAATACGAAGAAATAAAAATTCGCGCTGGTTTATTCTATGCGGAAAAAAAAGACAGCAGTTCTATCAATGAAGACATCTCTTATTTACCAATAAAAATTATCACTTTAAACCAACAACCCTATCAAGTAAAACTAATAAAAGATAATGCTATTTTACTGGCCCAAACCCAGGGCGAAGAGACAGAGATTGATTTTGATTTTAATTTAAAAAAATATTTCGTTAATGTAGCTGGCGCAAGAGTAGCTATGACTGATTCACCAATACTTTTTGATCCAATCTCCCAAGATGAAGAAACAATTTTTAAAATTACTTCCTGGTATCGCGGTCCATTTTGGGGTCAAAATGTTAATGATAATGAATATCGAGGTAAATTAGAGATCAGGTTTAATCCTAATACTAATCGTCTCTGGTTAATCAATGAATTACCGATGGAAAAATATTTAAAGGGTGTGGCTGAAGTTCAAGATTCATCTCCTTTTGAGTTCTTAAAAGCTCAAAAAATTGCGGCTCGAACCTATGCATTTTTTCGATATTTAAATCCAAAATATACTAATGTGCCGGAAGATGAATCGCCGCTTTTTACTGTTAAAGCAACTCAAGCCGACCAAGTTTATCGGGGTTATAACCGGGAAAAAAGGTCAGTTAATACTTCAAGAGTAGTTGAAGAAACAAAAGGGATGGTAATTCTTTATAACAATGACCCGATTTTAGCCTATTATTTTGCCCGTTCTGATGGCCGAACCAGATCTTCTTATGAAGCAAAAATGACAAAAGAACCAGTTCCTTATCTTATCTCAAAAACTGATCCGCCGGGTGAAGGAAAAACGCTTTTGGGCCATGGGGTAGGCATGCCACAGCAAGGCGGAATTGTGGCGGCTCAACAAGGTGCTTTATTTCACCAGATTTTAAGATACTACTATACAGGAGTAGAAATTAAAAAAGTCTGGTAACTCAAAAAATTTCTAATTTCTAAACTATTTCGAATTTTGAAATTTAAAAATTCGGATTTGTTTAGGATTTAGGATTTTGAATTTAGAATTTCCACTGCGGAGCAGTGGTAAGCCGGGGTGTGGTGTAATGGTAGCACGAGTGCTTTGGGAGCATTTAGTCCGAGTTCGAATCTCGGCACCCCGACCAGACGAAACTCAACGGATTTTGGGGTGAGTTTGTTTGCTCGCTCGCCCCGCCTTTGGCGGGGCTTCGCTCGCATTTTTCCGCATATTTCGGGATTAAATCAAACAGACGGACAAATTCAAATTCAGTTTTTCGGGAAAGCAAACGGCGGTTCGTTCCAATTTTTTCCGCAAACGATTTGATTTCGTAAAAATCGTTGGACAAAGCAAGTTTTTTCAATCGTGCGCTTTTTCCGCCGAAGGCGGAACGACCAAAGGCGACTTGAAGCATAAATAAACCTTGCGGAGTTGGTTCAAACCAAAATGTAGGAAAACACAAAGAAGCGATCTTGCCGATGTCTATGAGATAAATCACTTGTCCACCGTCAACAGAATTTCTTGCTAATCTGTCGGGGTACCATGCCAAAATCTCGACTGGCTCTTTGCTCTTGTAAATTTTCTGTATCATTCTGTACTATTTCGTTAAAAATTTCTCGGCCCGGCTTCTTTGCGCTTTTACTTTCAATAAAATGCTCGGCAATATCAAGGTTTTCTCTTTTGGCAAAGTCTGCCAACTCCGCACCTTTTGTAAATTGGAAAAGAGCTAAATCTCTCCAAGTTTAGGGTCCCATTTCTCTGATGCTCAAATTATTAGAATGCATTTTATGATTAGAGAGACAATGAAGAATAAAATAAATACTTTTAAAAATATTACCAAATTATTAAAACCATATTGTGTTACCTTAATCGGAGGTTCTTTTGATCCATTTAATTCCTACTATTTTAGATTACTTCGATGGGCATCTAAACAATCACGTCCATTAATTGTGATTGTGCATCCTGATAAAATTGTAAGTTTACGAAGAGGTTTTATTCCTACTTCAGAAAATCATTATAAGCGTGTAAAGCGTATTTCTAGATTAGATTTTGTAGATTATGTTATTATTTCCAGTAAAGTTGCTCATGATCCAACGCTACTCAGACTAATCAAACCAAAATTTGTGGTATTACAACGCGACAATGTGAGATACCGCAAAAAACTTTTTAAAGAAATTTCTCGTGATTTCCCAAAAGTCCAAATTAAAGTAGCCCCCTTTAAACGGAGAGTATTTTTCCGAGTTTCTAGTTCTGTTTCATTTTTTAAGAATAAATTCCTTAAAAATAAGAAAGATAAAATTTCTAAAAGACTGATGTTATTAACCAAACAAAGTAAAGCTGGAATTGGAAAAATCTCTGCTATTTTAATCAGGGATGGCAAAATTATAGCTGAAGCAGTTAATTCAGAGAAAGAAGAACACGCCGAAATTCTCCTTTTAAAAAATATCCGAAAAAAGGAAAAATTTAATAAATATTCGCTTTATACACTTATTTCTCCTTGTATAATGTGTGCCGAAGCTATCACCCATTCTAATCTAAAAAATGTCTACTATCTATTTAATTTCGGAGATAACAGAGGGGTTAAATATCTTAAAAGAAGAGGTGTTACAGTAAAACAATTTCGATGTAAATAATAAAGCGCCTATTACAACTTCATTTTTCAAAAAAAACGATAAGTCTACTCAACTTATCGCTTTTTGTTTTTGCGGCATTACTCTTGGTTTTAAATCGGTTAGTAACCGATTTAACTCTGATCGGGTGAAGAAAAGCGATACCTCTTTCCAAAACGTTTCCTCGGTAGCACTACTATGTATCACATTTTCCATAGCCGATCTCCCAAATCGATGCCGAATTGTGTCTTTTCCTGCCCGCATTGGCTCATAATGCCCGACGAGATCACTGAGTCTGGTAATTGCATCATCACCTTTCACAATGAAAACCATACAATCGTCAGATAAGGAGAATTTCGAGAGTTCCTTATAGAAATTCTCCTTTAGACAGGAGACCCAGATAATATCTACCTCTTTTTTGGTCAGCCTCACGCGTTTGATAGCCACAATCTCCAGTCCAATAGCTTCGATCTCTGCTAGTACCTTTTTTTCAATGCCCCTTTTGAGACAATCGGGCTTCAAAAGACCGAATGAGTAATTCATTCCTATCACCTCCTTTTTGTTTGAAAGGAACTATGATGTTACTATAAAAACCTTCTTATGGCTTTGAAATTTTTTTTTATACCATCAAGACTTCCGTTTTTCAAGCGGTAGTCTAATTCCCAAAGTGCTGATTTATTGCTATCATATTTTAATTTCTTTATGGCATCCTCGCAACTAAGCCACAGGCATTGAGTATGTGCGTCACTAATTTTTAGTTTCTTTGAATGTAATTCAACGCCAAAGGCAAATTCTGGGATCATAATAATTTCTTTCCCCCATTTTAATCCATAAATGTTTACGGCTGGTATAGCACAAATAGATGCCAACCTGATGTAATGTGACTTTCTATCTATCCCTACTTCTTCACATGCTTCTCTTTTCGCAGCTTCAATAGGTGTTTCGTCTCCTTCACCACCCCCGGCAATAAATTGCCAGATATTTAAATCTTTTCTTTTAAATATGGCGTAATAATATTTCTTTCCTTCCCTTACAACAAAAGGAAGTACTAATACTTGAAATGGCGCTCTCATTGATTTAATGGGTTATGATTTTGATTTAATGAATTATGGTTTATTTTTTTCAGGGGACAAAATAATCAATCGCATTAATATCTTTATACTCTGATAAGGCTCTGGCTCTACAGCCACCCCGACATTTTTTATACTCAGAACAATTATTGCATATTTCATTACCACATAATTTTACCATCTCTTTAGCTTTAGTCCAGAGGTCTAGAAATTTCTCGTTTTTAATATTTCCTGCTATAAAATTATCACCAAAAAAAATACAAGGGTAAAAATTCCCCGATTACGTAATCCAACAGACTTCTTTGCCGCAATGACAGCCAAATTCGCCGGGGTGAACAATGTTATCTTCTCCGGGAAAATCTAATTTCATTCTAGATTTTCCAGGAAAATCTAATTTAATTTTAGATTTAATATCCTTAATATTTTCAAGAAATCGAATGTATTCATCTTGGTTAATTAATAAATCTCGATTATTTTTTACCCTACCAAGCAAAAGGATTGGGGTAAACCTAATAAGGTCCAATGATAGCCATTCGGCAAGCTTTATTAGCTCCTTGTGTTCAGTAATATTTAAACTGTTAATGGTAGCCCTCATGGCGAGCGTAGCTGTGTGACAATATTTTCTTAATACCTTAATTTTATTTATTGCTTTTCTAAAATTTCCTTCTCCCCTGACTTGGTCGTGGGTTCTTTCTAGACCATCAATACTTATAGTTATTGTATTTAAGTTTAATGCGTCAAATTTTTTTGCTATTTCTTTATTGATTAATAAACCATTAGTTACGAGTGAAACAGCAATAAAATTTTCTCTTGCATATTTAATTACTTTGAATAAATCATCTCTTAAAAGGGGCTCGCCTCCACCAATCGCCAGAAAGAAGGTTCCGGCATCTTTCATTTGGTCAATCAGTTTAAAAAGTTCTTCAGT
>CAYVCK010000022.1:0-1752 GCA_964450195.1 uncultured Gammaproteobacteria bacterium | reverse complement strand
AGCTCATTTGAATCAGGATTCCCTGAATTACTAAAACAATGTTTACATCTCAAATTGCACTTTTTAGTAATATTGAGCGAAACCCTTAAAGGGGCACTTAGACCAGCGCTTTTTTTATTTTTGATATGAATGATATCTGACGTTAATAACCCTTTTTTGATCAAACCGTTTTTAAATTCATTTAAACTTGGGGTATTTTCATGATTCCCAGAAAGTATTTTTTTAATGATAACAGTAGATTCTTTATCAAAAAAAACACTCTTTTTGATTTTTAGCATTATATACTCTAGAACCAAAAAATTCTTTATGGAAAAATATTTTATGATTTAACAATTCCATATTCTGAAAAAGATCGTTTATTTACGAATTGAAGTCCTAAACTTGGAAAAAAATAACTCTTTTTTAATCTATAAAAGGTGTGGATAAATTCTTCTGGACCGCGATCTCGGCTCACGTCTCTGTGTTGCCATCTTTCAACTTCTTGGTCAATCTCATTCAAGGTTTTTAGTGTGTCTGACACCAAGGATCTAACACTTTGTTCTCGAACTGCTTTTCATGCTGCTTTGCATGCATATCCAACCAAATCCCACAAACGCGCGCACAGACTTTGAGGCGACCATTTATTAACCCTGGCAGGTTCCAACTTTCCTCAATTCGTTTGAAAAACTCACCCTCAATGATATCTTTCAAAGAATGTTCTTTTGCCGAAATTCGATGAAGCCCTCCTACATCATGAAGAATGTTCTCTACACCAAGTTCAAACGGGTCAGTTACATTATAAAGAGTGCCGTAGTTCGCCTGATTATAAACCCAACAACAAGGATAAACTAGTCCTGCTGCACTGACAAATATTCCCGGAGTTCGTTTTGTTTTGCAATCAATCGGTACCTTATCAAAATATCGATCTAAAGACCCAAATTCCCTGATCAAAATCTCTAAGATTTTCAGTGAATTATTGCGATAATAAGAATTTTCTGGAAGTTCTAAATACCCGATCTTTCGTCCCTTGGAATCGTATACGGGGTACTTTCCGAGCTCCTCGCCCATATACTCAAGAGCGGGGTCTTCCTCATACAATACCTTATAAAATCTACTTGTTCATTTTATTTGAAAAATCTCAAACCCGAGCTTTTTACTCAACTCTCTTGCTTGTTCAACTTGATGCTCGTTATGTTTGAACACAATAAAATCCCACTGCGCTCGACCGCCTGCCTGAATAAAAGTCCTAGCATTCCTAAGAATGACACTAAATACTGTCCCTCGGCGATATATGCGATTCGTGTCCTCTATCCCATCGATCCCAAATACAACCTTACCACTTCCGATAACTCGTGCCAGCCTTTTCCACCACGAAGTTGAACAAACCCCTCCGTTAGTGTAAACGTCTATTTCAAGATTCGGATTGTTAGAATGCATGTATTCGATAATTTCCAACAACTCTTGAGCGCAAGCAGGATCACCGTAAGAACCACACATACTTATATTTGTGAGCTGGCAAAGAAATGTTGGCGAAAAAACCCTCTTAATGTCCTCCAAAGTAAGTTCTGTCAGTTGCAAGCCGGGGCAAACAACACCGAAGGCATTTCGTCCACACATCGGACAATTAGCATTGCACTTCGTCGTAACTTCAAAGTGAACGTGTTTTATATCTTTGAAGTGACAGATCATCTTATTAGAAATTGAATTCTTAGTAGATAGACCTTTGTTTCGTTATTTCTAAAGCGTCTTGAATGTACTTAGTTACTGGATGAA
>CAYVCK010000021.1:0-11766 GCA_964450195.1 uncultured Gammaproteobacteria bacterium | reverse complement strand
CCTCTCGCAAAAGCGGGTCGATGGCGCCCTTGTCGGCGGTGCCAGTTTAAAAGCAGAAGAATTTTTAAGAATTTTGTCTGAAGTGCAATGAGTGAAGCGAGTGAGCGAAGTAACAAATTTGACTCTAAGATTTTAATAATTTTGGCATGCTCGTTCATTTGAAACAAGTTTTAGAAAAAGCCAAGCAAGGAAACTATGCTCTAGGATGTTTTAATGTTTCTAATTTAGAAACAACTTTAGGGATTCTTAGAGCGGCTCAAGCTAAGTCTTCGCCAGTTATTATTGGTATTAGTGAAAAAACTATTCGCTATGCTAGTCTAAAACCTATTACTCACATTGTTCAAACCAGCGCTAAAAACATTGTTCCCTCCATTCCTGTTGTTTTACACCTGGATCACGGTGAAACCCTGCATTCGGCTATTGAGTGTATTAAAGCAGGATTTTCTTCGATTATGATTGATGCCTCTGGTTTACCTTTTGATGAAAATGCGGCTTTAACTAAAAGCGTGGTGGATTATGCTCATCAATACAGTGTTCTCGTTCAGGGTGAGGTTGGTCGAGTACCCAAGACTTTAGAAGATATTAGAAGATTTAAGTTAAAGCCAAAAGAATTTATGACTGATCCAGATGAAGCGATTGAATTTGCCAAAAAAACTAAGGTTGACACTTTAGCCGTGGGCATTGGCAATATTCACGGGGTCTATAAAATGGAGCGCCCGGTAAAACTTGATTTTTTTAGATTAAAAAAGATTGTCAGCAAAATAAACATTCCTTTAGTGCTTCATGGCGCTTCTGGACTTGGAAAAAAACAGATTAAAAAAGCTATTTCACTTGGCGTGAGAATTATTCTTATTCATACCGAAATTAATTTGGCTTTTTCTAAAACCCTCAGAAAAACATTGGCTAAACAAAAAAAGGAAATTGATCCGCGGAAGATTCTCTTGCCGTCAATTGAAGCGGTCAGGTGCTTGGTCGAGAAAAAAATTGAAATCTTTGGCAGTTCAGGTCAGGCCTAAAGTTTAATAAAATTTTTAAATTTTTTCGAGAATTAGATTGGCATGATAATTGACATTATTTTAATTAGTATTATTATCATTTGCCTTGGTGGCATTATTTTTATATTGGTTAGGAAGTTGCCATTTCTATCTACTCTTAATCCAGAACAATTTTCACAAGTCCAGCAGGTTCAAGTTAAAAATTTAATCCTAAAAGGACGTTTAAAAAGAAGATTTGCCGAATTAAAAGGATTAGTTAATCATTGGTGGTCAAATCTCAATAAAAAAATCGGAAACAAGTTTTGATTTTTTTGTAAAATTTGATAAATTTTAGAAGGCTTTTACAAAGTTGTTTGCCCAGGTAGTTCAGCGGTAGAACGCTTCCATGGTAAGGAAGAAGTCGTGGGTTCAATCCCCACCCTGGGCTTTGAACCTAAAGACTGTGGTTCTCAACCACATTATTTATAAAAATTTTTGAACGACGAGTGAGCTCCAGGGTGGGTACCGAAGTAGACAAACGGACTTGACTGTAAATCAAGTGGCTTCGGCCTTCGTAGGTGCAAATCCTACCCCACCCACCAGAAATTTTCTGACAAAAATTTCAGTTTACCCAAAGCCGTCCTATCTCAACGGTAGAGCAACGATTTTGTCTGCCCGCCACAGTCTGAACCGATTTTGCCGACGTAGCTCAGACGGCCTGATCCTGTTTCTATGAAACAGGACGGCCTAATCTAAAATTTGATTGATCAAATTTTAGACGGCTCGTCCAAAATTTAAAATTTTGGATTAGAGCCCGTTCAAAATTTTTTTTAAAGAAATTTTGAAATAGGGTAGAGCAGCCCGCCAAAAAATTTCGCCAGTGTAGCTCAACGGTAGAGCAGCTGCTTTGTAAGCAGTTGGTTGCGGGTTCAAATCCTGCCACTGGCTCAGAAAAATTTAGGCGGGTTGGTCGGGGGTTCAAATCCCTCCGTCGGCTGAATTTTTTTGTTTGTGTTTTTAAGATTTTAATTTCGGAATATGTGTTTATACCCTACCGAAATCAAGGTTCTGCCCGCTTTGCTCTCGCTTCAGCGAGGCGAGTCGAAGGCAGGTTCTTATATTTAATTTTTGATTTTAACGAAGCGCTCATGCCAAAAACAAAAGAAAATTTGGTTAAATTAGAATGTTCCGAATGTCATCGGATAAATTATTATACTTTTAAAAATAAAAAGAAAAGTAAAACCAGATTAGAGCTAAGAAAATTTTGCAAGTGGTGCCGGAAACATGTCGTGCATAAAGAAACAAAGTGAAAGATTTTTGATATTTGATTTTTGATTTTTGATTTTTTTATTGGGAGTGTAGTTTAGTGGTAAAATGGCTGCCTCCAATCCCGCCCTTTCTCTGGGGGTATAAGCTCAATGGTAAACTGTGGGTCTCCAAAACCCGACTTCGAGGTTCGAATCCTCGTGCCCCCGTGGAAAGGGCGGGACAATTCCCTGCACTCCCGCTTTTTATTTAGGCGGGTAATTCCCTCAGCCCCCGCCAGATTAAAAATAGGAAGTTTTCAAAACTTCCTATTATTAAAATTAAAAGAAGGGATAGAGAAAAATCCCTTTTTGTATTAAAATTAAAATAAGGTAAATGAAGGGAAGTTAATATTTATATAGACATTTGTTTTAAGGTCCTAACTCTTTCTTCAATCGGTGGCTGGGTTAAGCGTTTCGCTAAAATAAAATATAAAAAATTAAAAATAAAAATTTTTAGATATTCATTGCTCTGAGGATCTTTATTCTTTCCTCTATCGGTGGGTGGGTAGAAAATAATTTAGCAAACCAATCAAGTGCTTGTTTGCCTTTGAAGGGATTAGCAATATAAAGATGAGCAGTGGCACTGGAAGCAACTTGAAGAGGATTCGGATCAGCGGAAATTTTTTCTAGAGCGCGAATTAAACCATCGGGATAGCGGGTGAGCAGCGCGCCAGAGGCATCAGCCAAAAATTCTCTTTTACGAGAAATAGCCAAACGAATTAGAGTGGCGGCAATGGGGGCTAAAATAACAGCAATAATCATCAGAGCAAATAATATTAAACCAAGATACCCAGACTGACGACTACTTCTTCGGCGCATCCCACCAAAAAAACTCATTCTTAAAAACAGATTGGAAAGTAGAGCGATAATCCCGGCCAAAATGACAACCACTGTTTGTAAAAGCATGTCGCGATTACCAATATGAGCCAGTTCATGGGCCAAAACGCCTTCTAATTCAACTTTTTCTAATTTTTCTAAAAGACCCCGCGTGACAGCGATAACCGCGTGTTTAGCATTCCGACCAGTAGCAAAAGCATTAGGGGCTGATTCATTGATAATATAAATTTTTGGTAAGGGCAGACCAGCGGTAATAGAGAGGTTTTCGACTAAACGATAGAGTTGAGGCGCCTCTTCTTTTTTTATTTCTTTTGCCCGAGAGAGAGCTAGAACAATTTTATCTGAGTACCAATAAGAGAGAAAATTCATTAAAAGACTAAAAATAATAGCAAAAATGAGAATTTCTTGCGATTCAAAGATATAAGAAAAAAGCCAGCCTAAAGCAATAATAAAAATAAAAAACAAACTCATTAAGAGCCAAGTCTTGCGGATATTTGAGTCGATGTGAGTGTATAAAGTCATAATTTTCTAATCAATCTCTAATTTTAATCACGAATTATCTCAAACTTTATTAACCTCCTCTTAGAATTCGTTTAAATTTTAATTCTCCCCTACTAAAACTTGCTAAAATTCCTAATAACAAACCAGTAGCTTTTAAATACGCCAATACTTGTTTTATATCTCTAGAATAAAAACGGGGCACAGTTTTAATCTCTAATACAATTTTATTCTCAATAACAAAATCTAAATAATATTTCCCAATATTTCTTCCGTTATAATTAAGATTTACAAGGATTTGTTCTTTAAAATTTATTCCTAATCTTTTTAATTCTAAAGCAATAGCTCGTTGATAATATTTTTCTTGATAACCGCCACCCAACTCGTTATACGCTTTAAAAAGCACACCGACAATGAGGTAACTTAATTCTTTATGGACCAGTTTTTCCATTTTTATTTGTGATAATTAGAGAGAGAATTCGTGATAGATTAGAGATCAAAACTTTACTTTAACCGGTTCTCTGGCCGCTGATTCTTCGATTTCAAAAAATTCTTGAGTCGTAAATCTTAGCCGGCCAGCAATTAGATTGTTTGGGAAAATCTGAATTCTGATATTGAAATCTCTGATATTGGCGTTATAAAATCTCCTCGCCGCTTGAATTTTATCTTCTGTATCAGTTAATTCGCGCTGAAGTTCTAAAAAATTTTCACTCGCCCGGAGAGTCGGATAATTTTCGGCGACGGCAAAAAGTGTTTTCAGGGTTGAACTGAGGAAATTTTCTGCTTCTGAATGTTCTTTCATGGTTTTTGCCCCCATGGCCCGGGTTCTGGCTTCAGTAACTTTTTCAAACAACTCTCGCTCATGAGCGGCATAACCCTTCACTGTTTCCACTAAATTGGGAATCAAATCGTAGCGCCGTTTAAGTTGAGTCTCAATATCGGCCCAAGCTTCATTAACGCGGTTTTTGCCTCTGACAAGACCGTTAAAAACAGAAACCAGCCAAACAAGCAAAATAAAAACGACAAGAATTAAAATCCACCAAAATGACATAATTTTAATAAATTAAAAATTAAGAATTTTTGACAAACTCAGACCTTTTGGGTAAAATGTAATTACCAACTAATTTGGATTTGTCAAATATTGGGTCCATTAGAAACTTTTTTGTTGCCGAATTTTAGATAGTCTAATTATAACCCTTATGAATCGTATTGTCAAGACCTTAATTCTCTATAATTTTTTAATTGTTTCCGGCTTTGGTTTGTTGAGTCCGATTTTTGCTGTTTTTGTTACCCGGCACATTATTGGCGGCACGGTTTTAGTGGCTGGAATTGCTGGGGCAATTTATTTGGGCACCAAAGCGGCTGGTCAAATTTTTGTGGCTGATTATTTAGATATTGAATCATCAGATAAAAGAAACTGGCGTTGGGCTTTGATTGGTTCGCTAGTTTTTGGCTTAGCGGTTTTGCTTTATATTTTTTGTCGCTATCCACTTCATCTTTATTTAGTAGAATTATTAATGGGGCTGGCCGCGGCTTGTGAATATCCGGCTTTTTACGCCATTTTTCTAAAACATCTTGATCGACGGCGAAAGACCTTTCAAATTAGTTTTCACACCACTGCCATAGAACTTGGCGAGGCCGGAGCGGCTGGTCTGGGTGGTTTTTTGGCTCATTATTTCGGTTTTTTTAATCTTTTTATTATCGTCGCTGCTTTTTCATTGGCTGGCAGTTTTTTCTTGATCAATCTCTATCCTCTTATCTCTCAACTTGAAAAGAAAGAAAGAGCAGAGTCGACCAAGGATTTTTTACCAGTTGTTGGTTCTCGAGGTGAAGATTGGCGAAAAACAGACGAATCAGCTAAATTTTTAATTATTAAAAGATACGGTGAGCCGGCTTTACGTGAACATGCCAAACCGGTTAAAGAAATAGATGATTCTCTTTATAGTTTAGCTCAAAATATGTTAGCCACCATGTATCGTTTTAATGGGGCTGGTTTAGCCGCTAATCAGGTCGGAGAATTGAAACGATTGGTTGTGATTGATATCGGAGAAGGATCGTTGGTTCTGATCAACCCAAAAATCCTTAAAGAATCGTGGCAACGCGAGGCATCTGAAGAGGGTTGTTTGAGTTTGCCTGGTTTGGTGTTAAAAATTAGAAGGCCGCGTTATATTGAAATTGAGACCTTTCAGATTACTGATGGTAAAAGAATAAAAATAAAAGCCAGCGGTCTGTTGGCTCGGGCGATTATTCACGAGATAGAACATTTAGATGGTATTCTAATTATCGATAAATTGACTTTTTGGCAGAGGCTAAGGTTTAAAAAACAAATTGCGGAAATAAAAGAAAACACTCAGCAGATAGTTAAAGAAAGGACTAAGAATTTAAAAACTGAAAACACTGCTTATGGTTGAAGGCGGGATTAGTTGAGCGGTTCAACGCCACCTTCTTTACCCCGTTAAATTTTGCGGGTATAGTATAACGGCATTATGTATCCTTCCTCCATCCTCCGTAGCAGTGCAGGATTAGTACAGTGGTAGTATGCTTGCTCCCCAAGCAAGAGACGCGAGTTCGATTCTCGTATCCTGCTCCATACTATTCATTGCTACTACGGAGGACGGGCAAGGATAAGATACGGGTTCAATTCCCGTTACCCGCTTTGATAAAGCAAAATTTTTTGCCGGGCCAAGGTGAAAAGACGAGTTCGACTCCCGTATCCCGCTTATTATCACAAAATCCTTGAGACTAGGCTGGCATTTTTTGGGGACTTCCTAAATAAGAAACGGCCGAGGCTGATTCCATCTTGCTGCTCAAGTTGCTGTCAAAGGCAATTTTTATCGGAAAACTTCAAAATCAGCCGTGGCTGGTGATTCGGTATCACAAGCGCGAACTCTTAATCGGTTTTCTGCGGTTAAAGACAGGGCATAACCGCTTCTTGCCTCGGTTCCTAAAGGATCCCAGGGCATAGTGGCAATATAAGTAGGGGCGAGATAAGCGTGTAAACTGACACAGGCGGTGGGGGTTGACCAGACCGTTCCGCAACCAGCATCCGGAAAACTCACTTGCGCCTCTCTGGTACAGTCGGTTGCTGCCGTGCCTAGTTGTCGGGCCGCGGTGGTTATTCCCGGCGGAAAACCGCCTTCATCAATATAATACTGATAGACCGCATTAAGAATGGTTAAAATGTCACTGCGGCGCTGAGTGTTTCTGGCTTGAGCCATTTGCCGGGCCGGATTAATGGCAATAATGACAATGCCGGCTAAAACAGCAATAATGCCAATCACCACTAAGAGTTCAATTAAAGTAAAACTCAGATCTTTTTTCTTCTTCATATTTTTATTTTCTTAATAAATTAAATTTATATCGGCCTTTAAAAATCTTTTTCTAAGGTTCTTAAAGTCAAACCAATGACATTGGCAGACAAGATTCTTTTTTCTTGACGAGGCAAAGAATTTTGCTTGGAAATTTTTGTTAGAGAATCCCTGTTTTCTACTTTAAGACCAAGTTTTTTTTGTAGATGCTGAGCAATACCAGGCAGCAAACTTGAACCGCCAGCTAAAATAATTTTTTTTATCTGGTTTTCCGTGGCTTTTTGATAAAACTGGATAATTCTTTTTGTCTCATCAATAACCGGAATAATTTCTTTTTTTAGGACCTCTCCGACTTTCCGATTTTTCTCAGCCGTAAAACCCTCAACTACTTTTATTTTCTCTGCCTCAAAAAACGAGACTTTCAAAGCTTCTGCCACTTTTTGGGCAAAAAGATTGCCGGCCACTCTGAGGTAATGATTAAAAACCAGGCCTCTTTGATCAAAAAGACTGAAAACACTGGTTCTTTGGCCAAGATCAATAATTAATACGCCTTCCTCTGGTTCAATTTTTTGAATCAAAGCTCAACCCAGACTTAAAGGCTCTAAATCAAAAACCAAAGGTGTTAAATGAGCTATTTTTAAAGTTTCCAGCCAACTATCAATTAAGTTTTTAGACGTTCCGACAAAAAACTTCTTGGTTCTCCTTTATTTTACCAACAATTTTAAAGTCTATATAGAGCTGGGCTGTGGATAAGGGGAAGACCTATTCGGCCTCATAAATCAAGGCATCAGAGAGTTCTTTTTGGCTCAGTTTGGCTGGCAGTTGAAAGAGATAAGTGAAAACTTGAGAACTCGGTAGAGAGACCAGACAAAGATTTTTGCTAATTGGTTTTGGTTTGGCTTCTTTAAGAACCTCTCTAATATTTTCCGCCAATTCTTTTTTTTCTTTAATTATTCCATTTTCAACCATTTGAGCTGAAGGCAACTCTTTGCGGCCATAGCTTCTAATTCTTATGCCTTGTCCTGTTTTTTCTAAATCCAAGGCCTCAATCGAAGCATCAGAAACATCAAGACCAAAGGCTTGTTTTTTTGTGAGATTAAACAGCATACCAAAATTATTTAATGATAATTTTGAGTGCCCCCTCACTCACCCTTCTCACTCAAATACAACTAAAATAATTTAAATTTAAGATTGAGAGTTTCAGAAATCAATTTTATATTTCAATTAATAATTTTATTTTACCGCGAGTGAGAGGGTTCTGAAAGATAAATCTTTGGTAAAGCCAAAATAAAGTTTTTTATCCTTGATTGATTTTAAAACGTAAAAATAGAACTCAATGAGTGAGGGGGTAAAGGTTTTTCAACAAAAATTTCTTTGCTCATCTCGAAATTTTTGGAAAAACTCTTTATTGTCCAATCTGGCCGACAAATTGATAAATTGGCAAAATAATGGAAACCGCTAAGAGTCCAACGGCTAAGCCGATGATAATTAAAAGGGCTGGCTCTAAGACCGCGGTTAAATTTTTGACGGCCCGGCCGACTTCAGCTTCGTAAAAATCAGCTAAATATTTCAGCGATTCTTCTAAGCGACCAGTCTTTTCACCAACCCTAACCGTTTTAGTTAAAGTGAGAGGAAATTCTTTGGGGAAATTTTCTAAGCTGGTAAAAAAAGATTCGCCGCCCCTTAAACTCGGTATGATTTTTTCTATTTTTTTTTGATAGACTTGATTGTCGATGGTTTTCGCTGTCACTTCCAGAGTTTTGGTTAAGGTCAGGCCGCTTTTGAGCAGAATTTGGCTGGTCCGAGAAAAGCGAGCTAAAATGGTATTTCTAATTAATCGGCCAACAATCGGCAGATGAAGATAGATAGTGTGAAAGACAGATTGAATTCTTTTAAGTTTAGTTAGCAAGCGCAGAGGAAAAATTATAGCCACCAAGCCAATTAAGAGATAAAGAGCGTTCTTAGCCAAAAAACTTATGATGACCAAGAAAATTCTGGTTATTAAAGGCAAAGGAACTTCTAATTTAGTAAAGAGCCCGACTAGTTTTGGCATCAAGAAGGTTGAAAGACCTAAGGAGAGCAGAATCATCAAGCAAATAATCATCACTGGATAAATCAGGGCTGATCGGACACTCTTTTTTAATTCATAAGATTTGTCTAATTGTTCGGTTAGATACATTATCACCCATAATCCAGAACATTTTATTTTAGCCGAGAAAATAATTAAATTACATATATGAAATTTAGATCCTTTATCGCTATTAATTTGCCGGAAGAGATTAAAAAACACCTTTTAGTTTTACTTGAAGAATTAAAAAAGAAAAATCGCGAGCCATTAATCAAGTGGGTTAGACCAGAAGGACTGCACCTGACTTTACATTTTTTAGGTTATCAAGAAGAGGGTGTTTTAGAAAGGGTAGGGGAGTGTGTTGGGAGAAAGGTCAGAGAACTGCATTTGGGTCAGAATATCCCGAAATTATTTATCACTGAGTTGGGCGCCTTTCCGAGTTTTAATCGGCCAAGGGTTTTATTTATTGGTTGTCGAGAAGAAGGCGACAAAAACTTGATCAAAAAATTACAAAAAGAACTGGGTGAAGAATTAGAACCGTTGGGTATTGAGGTTGATAAAAGAGAATGGCAAATGCATATTACACTGGCGCGCCTCAAAGCCCCGGTCAAAATTCAAATGGTGAAATTAAATGTACAAAATTTATCTTTTGAGGTAAAAAGTATTGACTTGATGAAAAGCGAATTAACACCTTTCGGCGCAAGATATTCAGTTCTGAAATCTTTCAAGTTAAGGTAACTGGATTTTGTTTTTTCCGCTATATTTTGCCTGCATCATTCGAACATCAACTGATAGTCGAACAGTTGATGGGATATTAAATAAGGGAATTGATTAAAATTCGGACCAGTTATATACTAAAAATGTAGTATTTAACTGGCGAAAAATGGAATTAAGTTGGCTGTCAAAATTTTTAAGAGGTAGAAAGTGTATTTTTTGTGGGAATAATCAAGTTTATCGACTCAAAGATCACAGAATCAAATGTCAAAAATGCCACAAAAAATATAGTTTAGGAAAAATTAAAACAGATTTTGAAGTTCTAAAATATTTTGGAAATCTCAGCCAGTAAAGTTGCCAGAATTCTAAATTTGAGTTATAATATGATCAGTCAAAGATATCAGAAATTTAGAGAAAATATTGCCGATTTCTTAAATGAAGATTTTAAAAAGCTAAAAGGAGAGGTTAAATTAGTTCGTTCTAAAAATCATCGTACCAATTAGTAAAAATTTAAAATTTGGTGATCAGAACGAAGAAGTTCGTCAGTTGCAGTTAAGATTACAGGATCAAAACTTCTTTCCTTATTGGATCAAGCCAACCGGCTATTTTGGTGAAATTACTCTTTCCTCTTTAAAAGTCTTTCAAAAGTTCTATGATCTTGTTCCAACCGGACAAGTTGGTTCAAAAGAAAGAGAGGTTTTAAGTAGTTTTTAGCGAGAATTTTAGTGAGAAAGAAAATTACTTCTTTACCTCAATAATTATTTTAATTATTTCACGAATTAGGAACGATTATCTATCAATGAGATAATGGATTATACCATTTTCCTGACAGAGTTTAGTGAAAGCATGAGGTTTGGATACTGGAAAAATAAATAGGCAAGGGAAAAAATTATCAATTTTTAAAATCTAATTATTATGGCTAAGAATTTGTATAGTTTAAATTATGGATCTTTTGTTGGCCTGAGAAAGGGATACCGTGGTCTTAGAAATAAATGGCGATTAAAAACTTTTACTAAAATAATCAGCCCAGAAAGAAATGATAAAATTTTAGAAATTGGTTGTAATGATGGCGTACTTTTATCTCATATATCTCAATTTACTAATGAGGTTTACGGCATAGATACCAATGAGGAAATGGTTAAAAAATTAAATAATAACAAAATCCAAACTATGTCAGCCACAGATTTAAAATTCGACAATGAATATTTCGATAAGGTATATGCCTTTGAAGTTATAGAACATATTCCGGAAATAAAAAAAGTATTTTTAGAAGTGTATCGGGTTCTTAAACCACCAGGACGATTTATTTTTTCATTTCCATTCGAATTTATTAGGGGCGAAACAGCTTTGATCGATGCTATTGCTATCTATAAAAATCCTTTCTATGCCCGCAAATTACACATTCATAAACTTAGCCCCCAAAAAATCAAAGAATTAATTCATGACATCCCTTTTGATATTATAAAATCATTTATTAAATTTATCTTCTCTCCATCGTATATCATGATTTTACAAAAAGTCTAATTTATTCGACCAGAAAAGTGACAATCACTTGTAAGGGCAGCGCGGAAAGTAGCAGATCTTGTTGTTGTCTCGTTACACTGAGGCAATGAATATGAGATGAGTCACAATCGGAATCAAGAAAGAATAGCAAAGGCTTTAATTGATGCCGGAGCCCAATTAATTATTGGCCATCATCCCCACGTTGTTCAACCAACGGAAGAATACGGTGGAGGTTATATTGCTTATAGCTTAGGTAATTTTGTTTTTGATCAGAACTTTTCTCCAGAAACCAAGACTGGTTTATTACTGAAAGTGACGTTAAATAATAAAAGGATTACTCAAGTAGAGAAAATCAAAATTGGATTTACTTCTTCTTTCCAACCATTCTTGATCACAGAATAGTGGACAACCCACTAAACAAGAGACAATCGGGCAAAAAGGAAGGAACGTTTAGGAAAAGTAGAGAACTGGTCTAAATTATTTGGCTCTCTTTTTAATCTAAACCACATTCAATTTGCAAGTGCAACCTGTGGATAAAAAAATTTAGTTTGTAGAGA
>CAYVCK010000020.1:0-11781 GCA_964450195.1 uncultured Gammaproteobacteria bacterium | reverse complement strand
TGTCGAGGTAGTGGTGTGGCCAGAGATTCTAAGTTTACCACTTGCTCCCATTGTCGCGGTTCTGGTCAAGTCAGTCAGGTTCAGTCAACTTTTTTTGGTCAATTTAGAACCGTGACCACTTGTTCAAAATGTGGCGGTCAAGGAAAAATGCCAGAGAAAAAATGTCCGGAGTGTGGCGGTGAGGGTCGCCTTCGCCAAAGGAAAATTTTGAAAGTAAAAATTCCGGCCGGCATTGATGAGGGTGAAACGATTGTTTTGCGTGGTCAAGGCGAGGCCGGCGTCAAAGGAGCCACAGCCGGTAATCTATATTTGACTTTTCATATTCAACCAGATCCAGAATTTAAAAGAAAAGGGGTTGATATTTTATCAGAGAAAGAAATTTCTATTTCTCAAGCGGTTTTGGGCGGAAAGGTGAAAATCCAAACCTTAGAAGGCGAGGTGGTTTTGAAAATTCCGGCCGGTACTCGCTCCGGCCAGGTTTTTAAATTAAGAGGAAAAGGCGTGCCACATTTAAGAGGCAGAGGAAAGGGTGATCAGTTAGTGACGATTAATATTAAAATACCAAAAACTTTAACAAAAAGACAAAAAGAGTTGTTGGAAGAACTCAACAAGGAGGGGCTGTGATAAAATCCGAAATCATAATTTCTAAATCCTAAACAAATCCCAAATCCTAAATCCCAAATTTCAAATAAATAATATCTACCAATATCTACCGGTATCAATCAGTATCAATGAGTATCTGATATTGATTGATATTTGCATTGCGATATTTATAGATACTTATTGTTTTCCTGCTTAGAATTTAGGATTTATTAGATATTTTGGTCAATTAGGAATTAGACATTTCTTCTCTTTTTAGTATAATATTCTTAATTCCTAATTCATTATTCTTATGGATTTTAGCGGCCTAGTAGGCGGCCTTAAAAAACAGGGGGCTGAAGCCTTTGGCAATGTGCTTGGTAGGACCGGTCAAATTAACTGGGCGAGTCCATCGTGGGATCTCTTTATTTTTGGATTTTTTGTTAGTGCGGTCATTCTTTTTATGTTTTCTCTTTCGCGAGAGAGGATTTTTCTCACCCTATTAAGCACTTATATTACTTTGGCGGTTGTGAAAGGTTTTGATGGGTTTGCGCAGTTGTTTTTTGCTGTGGTTAACATTTGGTTCTGGCAAATTATTATTTTTTTAATAGTTTTAATTATTATTACCGCTCTACTTTCTCGCTTGAGTATCAGTGGTGGATCTGGATTTGTTAGTCTTTGGCAGTTTTTTTTATTTTTCTCTTCTACAAACAGGACTTTTAATTACAATTATTATTTCATTTTTCCCGAAAGAAGCTGTTTTACATTTTTATCCTTTGACAAGGACAATATTCTTAAATAACGTTGCTCAGATGGTTTGGTTTTTATTGCCACTTTTAAGTTTGGCTTTTATTCACAAAAAATAAATTTTGAATTGCTTGGATTTTGATGTTGTTTGCCTCGCGCCCTTTGTTCCTTAGTTAGGGTTTTGTCTTGACCAATTTTAGTAATAGTTTTTTGACAACTATCAAATGGTAGGGATTTAATTAGAAATTAAAATTAGAAATTTATTGTTATGCCCCAAATCACCATTGATTTAAATCCTCTTTATAATTATTTGTTGGCAGCTGATTTGCCGTTGCTGGTTTTACTGTGGCGTGTTTTTCTGGTGGGTGGCTGGGTGATTTTTGTTCCAGTTTTTTTGGTATTAATTTGGAAATTTTGGATTTATCAAATTCGACTTCATTATCTTTCTAAACAGACTTATGTTTTACTGGCTGTTGATGTGCCAAAAAACAACGAACAAGGACCAGAAGCAACAGAAAGGCTTTTTGCCCATTTAATGGGTGCTCGATTACCGGGAACCTGGGTTGAGACAAATTTAAAAGGTTATATTCAGGCGACTTTCTCTTTTGAATTATTAAGTCTTGAGGGTAATATTAGGTTTTTAATTCGCTGTCGTCGTAATTTACGAGAAATGACCGAGGCCGCAGTTTACAGCGCCTATTCAGATGCGGTGATTACCGAAGTTGAGGATTATACTAAAGATATGCCAACTAAATTTCCCGATCCAGAATATGATGCTTGGGGCGTAGATATCCATCTTTTTAACAAGAATTGTTATCCTATTAGAACCTATCCAACCTTTGAACATCCCTTAACAAAAGAATTGCAAGATCCATTAATTGCCTTTTTAGAGACAATGAGCAAGCTCGGGCCGGGCGAACAAATCTGGATTCAATTTATTATTGAACCATTAAGTAATCAATGGAAAAGAGAGGGCGAAGTTGAAGTTGATAAACTAATGGGCAGAAAGCCAAAATCAAAAAAAATGATGGGGATGGGGACGTTAAAGGATGTCCTTGATATTCCATTTGAGAGTTTGCGTCAAATTAGTGGTACAAGAGTTGTAGAAGAGGTAAGTAGTTCTGAGCCGGAGTTCTCGCTTCTTATGATGTCGCCTGGAGAACGCCGGGTGATTGAATCTATTCAAAGAAAGATTGCCAAACTTGGTTATCGAACAAAAATGAGATTTATTTATTTAGCTAAAAAAGAAGTAATGCAAAAGAGCAAGGCGGTTTATGGCACCATGGGCGCCTTTAATCAATTTGGTTATTTAGATCTTAATGGGACCAAATTAGATAGGCGAACGATAACGTCAGTAGCTTATTTTTTTCCGGAATGGCGAAACAATATACGGAAAACAAAATTAATAAGAGCCTATAAGTGGCGAAGTGCCTGGATGGGTGGTAGATGTTGTATTTTAAATACCGAAGAATTGGCCACGCTTTGGCACTTGCCGCTTTCAAAGGTCAGGGCGCCTTTAATAAAAAAAACCAGTTCTAAGCGCGGCGAGCCGCCAATGGGCTTGCCAATTAAGGAGACGATGTAAATTTAAATTCCAAATTCGAATATCGAAAATCGAAACGATATTTAAATCATAATTTCCAAATTCCAAACGCCTTGAACTTTGGGTTTTGGTTGTTGGAATTTGTCCTTAGGTCGCTTTGCGACTGGGACCCCCGGCCTTTCAGGCCGAGGGGTTTAGGATTTCAGATTTAGTACTTATGATTTTTTTATTTTATGGCTACTTTGTATGTGGTGGCGACACCGATCGGGAATTTAAAGGATATTACTCTGAGAGCCCTCGAAATTTTTAAAGAGGTTGATTTTGTTTTATGTGAGGACACGCGAACAACAAAAAAACTATTAGAGCATTATCAAATTGAAAAGCCCCTGATTTCTTATCATCAGCATTCGTGCTTGAAAAAAATTGACTTTATTATAAACTTATTAAAACAAGGCAAAAATTTGGCTTTAGTTTCAGAGGCAGGCACGCCTGGCATTTCAGATCCGGGAGGAATGTTGGTTAATCGAGTACTTGGGCACCTTGGTAATCAGGTTAAGATTGTCCCTGTTCCCGGGCCGTCAGCGGCAATAACGGCTTTGAGCATCTCTGGATTTCCGACGGATAAATTTATTTTTATAGGTTTTCCGCCACATAAAAAGGGTAGAAAGAAATTTTTTGAAGAAGTGTTGACAGCGAAATATCCGGTCGTTTTTTATGAATCACCATATAGAATCATCAAGTCGCTTTGCGACTTACACAGATTAACGCAGATAGGTACACCGATTAACGCAGATATCAGCGTAAATCCGCGTAGTAATCAGCGTAAATCCGCGGACAGAGAAATTGTGGTTTGTCGTGAACTAACTAAAAAATTTGAAACCATTTATCGGGGCACCATAGAGGAAGTGATTAATCAGATAAAAAATGATAAAATATTAGGAGAATTCGTAATTGTGGTAAATAAACACTAAATTAACACTGGTTAGAAGTTATTGGTCTTGGCAGCCAGTTTAGTTTTAAGTCTTGGTCTATGTTGAAACACCATTGACTATGACCCCTAACCAAACTGGCGGCTCAGACCATAAACTATAAACCTTAATTTGTTATGTCCAAATTTTACATCACTACACCAATTTATTATGTTAATGCTAAGCCGCATTTAGGTAGTGCTTATACGACCATCGCGGCTGATATTTTAGCTCGTTATCACCGCCTGAGGGATGAAGAAGTTTTCTTTTTAACCGGGACCGATGAACACGGGGTAAAAATTGCCGAAGCCGCTAAAGAACAAGGTAAATCACCAAAAGAATGGTGTGATGAAAATGCGGCCCGATATCAGTTAGTCTGGGATCAGCTTCAGATTTCTTATAATCATTTTATTCGAACAACTGACCCTTATCACGAAGAGGCGGTGGCTAAAATTGTTCAGACGCTTTATGATAAAAATTTGATTTATAAAGGCGTTTATAGCGGTCTTTATTGTGTGGGTTGCGAGAGATATTATACCCAAAAAGAATTAGTTGATGGCAAATGTCCAGATCATCAGAAAGAGCCGATTAGTCTTTCTGAAGATTGTTATTTTTTTAAACTTTCGGCTTTTCAGGAACCACTTCTTGAGTTGATTGGTTTTGGGGATTGGGTGATTGAACCGACAGAAAGGAGAAATGAGGTTCTGGGGTTTTTGAAATCCGAAAAATTAGAAGATTTAGCCATTTCGCGTTCAAAAGTAGAATGGGGCGTGCCTTTATCGTGGGACGATTCACAAACAATTTATGTTTGGATTGATGCTTTATTGAATTATCTAACCGGTCTTGGTTGGGATGGCCAAAATAATTCAAAATTCAAAACCAAAGTACCGGAGCACACAGCGCCTGTGTGCTCGGTGCTCGGCCGAGCACAAAAGATTTGTGCTCTGGTTCAAAATTCAAAATTAAGATATTGGCCACCTGATGTTCAGTTGATTGGAAAAGATATTTTGCGTTTTCATGCTGTGATTTGGCCGGCTTTACTTTTAGCCCTTGAGATTCCTCTGCCTAAAAAATTATTTGTTCATGGATTTTTTACTGTCAATAGTCAAAAGATGAGCAAATCTTTGGGCAATGTGATTGATCCAGAGGAAATGATTAACATTTTTGGTTCGGATGCGACGCGCTATCTTCTAATAAGCGCTTTTCCTTTTGGCCAAGATGGTGATATTTCTATGGCAAAATTTTATGATAGATATAATGCTGATTTGGCTAATGGAATAGGGAACTTAGTTGCCAGAGTTTTAGCTCTGGCAACTAAAATGCAAAATGAAAAATGTAAAATGCAAAATGACAAATCAAAATTCAAAAATGAAATAGAAAAAGTATGGCAAAAATATGAAAAGGCATTGGAGAAACTAGCTTTTGAAGAAGCAACCAAAACGGTTTTAGATTTTGTTGCTTTTTGCGACCGGTATGTTAATGAAACTAAACCATGGAAACTGGCAAAAGATGACCTTGCTAAGTTTCAAGAGGTGATTTATAATTTATTAGAAGGGCTGCGACAGCTTGCTTGGTTAATTATGCCTTTTATGCCGAATATGTCCGACAAGATTTTTGAGCAATTGGGCATTTTATCCGGGGAAAAGAAAAAAAGTTTAAAAGAAGCAAAGGAGTGGGGAAGTGTAGAATTTAAAAAAATTGAGAGAAGCCAGATATTATTTCCGAGAATATAATTTAAAACAAAAAATAAAAAACCAAAAATAAAAAATACAAATTAAAGATCAAAAATATTTTATCTTTTATTTTTGATATTTGATTTTAGCGAAGCGCTTATGACCATTTTTGATTTAATTTTAATTTTAATTCTTTTTGGTTTTGTTTGGTTTGGTTTTTGGTATGGTTTTATTTATGGTGTTGGCGGTATTTTTGGTATTATTTTCGGCGCTCTTTTGGCCAGTCGTTGGTATGGTGTGGTTGCCGAAAAATTGTTATTTTTATTTGGTGGCAACCTTAATTTAGCGCGGATTATTTGTTTCATTGTTTTGTTTGTTATTATTTGGCGTTTAATCCATTTAATTTTTAAACTTTTAGACCGGATAGTTAATTTCTTAACTTTTATTCCATTTTTAAAAACCATTAATCGTTTTGCTGGAGCTATTTTGGGATTTTTAGAAGGAGCGGTGATTTTAGGATTGATTTTATTTTTTATTTCACGATTTCCGATTGGGCGTTTGGCCGAACTTATTGCCAATTCCAATACGGCCCAATTTTTTATTAGAATCGCTAAAGTTATTTGGCCACTTTTGCCATTGACATTGAAGCAAATTAAGAATATAATTTAGTTGTAATTTTTAATTAAAACCCAATATTTTATTGGTTTTTTAATTTTTATGAGAAAGTTTTTAACGCCGGAAGGATTAAAAAAAATTCGAAAGGAACTGGTGTGGCGTAAAGGCGAGAAACGCAGAGAGATTGCTGTTCGACTGGCGGCGGCTGTGGAAAAGGGCGATTTAACTGAAAACGCCGAATATACAACCGCTAAAGAAGAGCAAATGTTTAATGAGGGTAAAATCCAAGAACTTGAAGTATTGTTAAGAAGCGTCGAGGTAATAGAAAGCCATCCTTCTGATGGGATTGTTGCTGTTGGTTCAAAAGTGACGGTTTTAATAAACCATCAAAAACAAATATATCAATTAGTTGGCTCACCAGAGGCAGACCCAACTAGTGGTAAAATTTCTTATGAGTCACCAATCGGTCAGATCTTAATAGGAAAAAGAGCAGGAGAGACTATTAAGGTTCAAGCACCGAGAGGAAAAATAAAATATAAAATTATTAAGGTGGAATAAGATACGGGATTATTAATTCCAATAGAGGCGACGATTTTCGTCGCCTTTTAAATTACGACAACCTTTACTTTGCCTTGTTTGCTTATTTAATTATGTTATACTTAAATTATTAGATTTTTTCGTACTTTCGTCCTAGATCCGTCCGCGGTCGAACCCAGAGTAATTTTTTCGTAATTTCGTAGGCACATGATCAAAGAAGAACAAAATCGGCTTAAAAAGCTGGAACAAATTAAAAAACTCGGCCTTGAGCCATATCCAGCTCGGACAGGTCGTAATTTAAGCTGTGAGCAGGTGCAAAAAGATTTTAATAAATTAACAAAAGGTAAAAATGCTATTGTCTTGGCTGGCCGTTTGGTTTTAATCCGTCTTCATGGCGGTGCGATTTTTGCCCATCTTGACGATGGAACGAGTAGGTTTCAAATTCTTTTTCGCAAAAATGTGGTCGGCGAGAAACAATATCAGTTTTTAAAAGAATTAGTTGATCTTGGTGATTTTCTTGAAGTTGAGGGTTCTTTATTCACAACCAAAACTGGTGAAAAAACTTTAGAAGTTAAAAAGTTTGAATTGTTAGGCAAGACCCTTTTACCCTTGCCAGAGAAATGGCATGGTTTAGAAGATGTTGAAATTCGTTATCGGAAAAGGTATTTAGATCTATTGGCCGATCCTGAAGTAAAAGAAATTTTTAAGAAACGTTCTTTAATTATTAAAACAATTCGCGAATTTTTTACTAAACAAGGTTTTATTGAAGTTGAAACACCAATTCTTCAACCAATTCCTGGTGGGGCAGCGGCCAAGCCTTTTATTACCCATCATGACACTTTAGATATTGATCTTTATCTTTCCATTGCCCCGGAACTTTATCTTAAAAGATTAATTATTGGTGGTTTTGAGAAAGTTTTTGAAATTACCAAATGTTTTCGTAATGAAGGCATTGATTGGTCGCATAATCCAGAATTTACCCAAGTTGAGTTCTATCAGGCTTACGCTGATTATCAGGACTTAATGAATTTAACTGAACGGCTTTTTACTTTTCTTTTTCAAGAACTGAAAATGAACTATAAAATAAAATATCGCGATACAGAAATTGATTTTACCCCGCCCTACCCACGAAAAAAATACATTGAGGCAATTAAAGAATATGCTGGTCTTGATTTAAATGAATTTCGCGATCGCGACGCGCTTTATAAAGAAGTAAAAAAAATTGGCTTGGAAGTTGAAAAAAAATGGTCTTGGGCAAAAATCGTTGATGAAATTTTTAAAGAAAAAGTCAGGCCAAAAATCAAAAATCCGGTTTTTATTATGAATCATCCAGTCGAAATCTCGCCTTTAGCCAAAAAAACACCTGATGATTCGCGCTATGTGGAACGCTTTCAACTTTTAGCTGGCGGTTTGGAAATTTGTAATGCTTTTTCCGAATTAAATGATCCTTTAGATCAAGAGGAAAGATTTAAGGCGCAGCAGGCCACCAGAAAATCCGGTGACGAAGAGGCCCAAATGTATGACCAGGATTTTATTGAAGCGATGAAACACGGTATGCCCCCAACCGCTGGTTGTGGAATAGGCATTGACCGTTTAATGCTTCTTTTAACCGGCCAAACCAACATCCGCGAAGTCATTTTATTTCCGACAATGAGACCAAAAAATTCCAAATAGAAACTCATTGAAATATACTCGCTTTACTCGCGAAATTTATAGAAACTTATCGTTAATTTTCTACCAAATCAATTTCTATTAATTTCTAAAAATTTCGTAGCTGAAGATTACATATTTCTATAAGTATGTTAGACATCAAATTTATTCGACAAAATCCCGAAAAAGTTAAAGGAGCCTGTCAAAATCGAGGGGTAAAAATTGAGACTGAGAAATTATTAAAATTAGATGAAGGCCGGCGAAAACTTATTCAAAAAATTGAAAAATTGCGTGCGGAGAAGAATAAAGGTGGACAAGAAAAAGTTGAAGAGCTAAGAAGAAAAAAAGAGGAAATTAAAAAATTAGAAAAAGAATTGAAAAAAATGGAAGGGAAATTTAAAGAATTGATGTATAAAATTCCCAATCTGGCATTTGATGATGTGCCGCTTGGTAAAGATGAAAATGACAATGTTATCTTATATGAAGTTGGTGAAAGACCGAAATTTTCCTTCAAACCAAAAGATTATTTAGAAATTGTTAAAGAGAAAATTGATCTTGAAAGGGCCGCCAAAACCTCTGGCTCGCGTTTTTATTATTTAAAAAATGAAATTGCTCTTTTGGAATTAAAATTAATTAATTTTGCTGTTGAATTCCTTATTAAAGAAAAAAATATCAAAAAAGTCATTCAAGAAAAGAAATTGAATCTTTCTTCAAAGCCGTTTATTCCTATTATCCCACCCTTGATGCTTAAAGGGGAGGTAATGAGAAACCTTGGTTACTTGGATCAAGCGCCAGATGAAACTTATTTTTTAGAAAAAGATAAATTATACTTAATCGGTACGGCCGAACAATCTTTGATTGCTATGCACGTGAATGAAATTTTATCAGAGGAAGATTTGCCGATTCGTTATCTTGGCTTTCCCTGCAGCTCATTTCGTCGAGAAGCCGGTTCCTATGGAAAAGATGTCAGGGGAATCTTTCGAGTTCATCAATTTGAAAAAGTGGAAATGGTTTCTTTTTGTACATCAGAAACTTCAAAATTAGAACATGAATTATTGGTTGCTTTAGAAGAGGCATTGATGAAAAAAATAAACATTCCTTATCGAATTGTTCAAATTTGCACCGGTGATTTAAGTTATCCGTCAGCCACGACTTATGATATTGAAGGGTGGATTCCTTCCCAAGAAAAATATCGTGAGCTTGGTTCTTCTTCAAATTGTACTGATTTTCAAGCCCGAAGATTGAATATTCGTTATAAAAATAAGCAAGGTAAAAACTTCCTTGTTCACACTTTAAATGGCACCGCCTTAGCTTTGCCAAGGACGATTATTGCAGTAATAGAAAATTATCAAAAAAAGGATGGCGGCTTTGATTGGCCGGAGATTTTGAAATAAAATATAATAATGATGAAAATAATTAAAGATAAAATTTCCGTTGAAGAATTAAAGAAAATGGCAGAAAAGATATTTGGTAATTTAGTCAAAGCCGTAGTTGATGTTGAACAAAAAATTATGGTGATAGACGGCGAATTACACGCCGACGAAGAGAAATTGCTTTTGGAAAACGGTTCAAAACAGGAAAATCTCTGGGGAATTAATCTTTATCCAGAAATTCAAAATGAAAATTGGATTGAGTTTGATTCAATGATAAATGTCAGGCCATCACAGGGCAATCGCAGTCGTGGCATTGATAATCCCGAAATTAAAAAAAAGATCACGGAAATTGTTAATAATTTAGTTGTATCGGAAGCTCTAAATAAGCCTTATAAAAAAGGGAAATTGTTCGGTTCCGAATAGAACGGATCATGAGAACGGGGCCGATACAAGCCCGCCTCAATTTTGCCGTGCTAGATAGAATAAAGATAGAAATAAAGAAAAACTTTATCAAACGCTCGCGGCGCAGAGGGCGAATGGCCCCGAGCCGAAGGCGAGTGTGCCGTCACGAGTCAATCCGCAAAATTAGGGCGGAATAGTGCACGAGGGATCCGCCAAATGGCGGAGACCGAGCGCCTATGTGCTACAAAAATGAATTATCAACATCAACAATTGGCTAATAGGCGATGGAATGAACTGAGTTTTATGGAGCAAATGGCAAATATTGGCAGTGAAGTAGAACGGACGATTCTATGGAAAGAAAAGAATAATTTAGATTACAGTCAAAAAGCGTTTGAACGCGCCTTGGAACTTTTGGATTTAACGATTGCCGTTAAAAAAAACAAAGATCGACTTAAAGAATTGTGTCGTTTGCGAGAGATTTTAGTTGACTATTTTTTTTCTAATAATCAATATGGGTCGTCGGACCAGCTCTGGCGAAATTATTTTTATCCCTTTAATTTCGTGGCAAGAATTTGATTATCGGTGGTTTTGATTGGCCGGAAGTGCTAACCAAAATAAAAAATTAAAAATAAGAACCTGCCTTCGGCTCGCCTCGCTGAAGCGAGAGCGAAGCGGGCAGAACCTTGTTTTCGGCAAGGAAGGAAATTATGTTCCGAAAATAAAAAACCAAAAACACAAATAAAAAATGAAAAA
Source organism: uncultured Gammaproteobacteria bacterium (assembly GCA_964450195.1). Taxonomy (GTDB): domain Bacteria; phylum Patescibacteriota; class Patescibacteriia; order UBA2591; family CALHIP01; genus CAYVCK01. The sequence goes on along the minus strand of CAYVCK010000020.1, from coordinate 941 downwards.
ATATTTTAGTTTTTAATATGTCCTAGATTCGTTCGATATCGAATCGGATTAGAATATTTTTTATTTTTGAGATTTGATTTTTGATTTTTTATGATGTTAACTTGGCTGGAAATATCTAAATCAGCGCTTATTTACGATCTCAAGGAATTTCGAAAAATTATTGAGCCAAAAGTAAAATTGATGGCGGTGGTTAAATCAAATGCTTATGGCCATGGTATCGGCGAATGCGCTAAGATTTTTGAAAAAAGTGGTGCGGACTATTTGGGCGTTATTAATCTCTCTGAAGCTCTATTTTTGCGAAAAATTGGCATCAAAAAACCGATTTTTATTTTATCCTTTTGGGATATTCGTGATATTCATGCTCAAATTCGTGCTATTCGCGAGGATATAGAATTTCCAGTTTATACTTATCCACAGGTACAGATTTTATCAAAAATTGGCAAAAGAATAGGTAAAAAAGCCAAAATTCACCTTAAAATTGACACTGGCACCTCAAGAATCGGGATTTTGCCTCAGGATGCCTTGAATTTCGCTTTAAAATGCCTTAAATTGCCTGGTTTAACCTTAAAGGGTATCTTTACTCATTTTGCTAAATCAGAGGCTTATAATCAAAGGTACACGCTTTTACAGACCAAGCGTCTCAAAGAAGTGGCAGAAAAAATCATCTCAAAAACCGCTTCAAATCTACCTTTCCACGTCTTAAATTTTACTGCGACCGCAGTAAAAAATAAGACAGAATTTCCTTTAGTTCATGCGGCTTGTACGGCCGCGACCATTGTTGATCCAGCCACACATTTGGATATGGTCAGGATTGGGATTGGCTTATATGGTCTTTGGCCAAGTCCAGAGACAAAAAAATTAGCCAAAGATTTGGGTCTAAAAATTGACTTAAGGCCAGCTTTAACTTGGAAGACAAAAGTTATTCAGGTTAAAGAATTGCC
>CAYVCK010000019.1:0-12975 GCA_964450195.1 uncultured Gammaproteobacteria bacterium | reverse complement strand
ACTGAAATGAGCTAAAAATCCTTTATTCAAGCGAGATAATTTCGCATCACTGGTATAGTCTATACCGATCTCTGTAATGAACGCAAAAAACCAACAGAAATTAAAGGTAAAAATGTTAATAGCCCCGAGGTTATAAAAATAAGAGATTTGATCAGTCAGTATTCTAATGATCCAGATTGGCATTATTCTGATGAAGAGAACTTTATTGAATTCAAAAAAAGAATTAATGAGTTTCTTAATTTTTTATCTAATCGTAGCGAGGAGAACATACTTGTTGTTACCCATGGTGGTCCTCTAAGAATGATTATTCTATTAATGATGTTGGGAAGACAAATCGTTCCAGAAATTTTTTATCAATTTGCTGACTTTACTTGGCCAGATAATACTGGCATTACTCTTTGTGAGGAAAATGAAACTGGTAAATACCATCTTATCACCTGGAATGACCGTAGTCATTTGGGATAAAATGAAAAAAATACCTAAAAAAAGAATCGCGATTTTTGATATTGACGGAACGATTTTTCGTTCGAGTTTATTGATTGAACTTGTTCGCGCCCTTCTTCAGGAGGGCATTTTTCCGTCATCAGTAGAAAAAATCTATGCCAAGACCTACAAGAATTGGCTGGATCGCAAAGACACCTATGAAAAATATCTTGAAGGCGTAATCAAGGCCTTCAATCAAAACATTAAAGGTGTTGGCTATAAAGATTTTTTACGAGTTGCCCAAAAAGCGATTGTTTTCCACAAGAATCGAGTCTATCGCTACACTCGAGATTTAGTGAGAGATCTAAAAAGAAAAGAGTATTATCTCTTAGCTATTTCCCATTCTCCTAAAGTCGTTCTTGATAATTTTTGCAAAAAATGGGGTTTTCATAAGATCTATGGCAAGATGTACGAATTAGACAAACAAAGAAGATTCACGGGCAGAATTCTCCACCTCGAGCTTATTAATAATAAAGCAAAAATTCTAAAGCGGCTTATTGGCAAAGAAAAATTGACCCTAAAAGGCTCAATCGGAGTAGGCGATACAGAAAGTGATATTGCTTTTTTAAAATTAGTTGAAAGACCGATCTGTTTTAATCCTAATAAAAAACTTTACCAGTACGCTAAACGTCGCGGCTGGGAAATTGTCGTGGAAAGAAAAGATGTTGTTTATCATTTCTAAATTGACTTGATTATTATTGGGCAAAAATGGTCGAAAAAATGATTTTGATTTTTAGTAAATTTTAGTAAAATAGAAGGGTGGAACAGACAACAATTTTTTAATTACTCAATTCTTAATGTTTGAAAATCGGAAAATTGTGAAATTAATTAAAAATTTAAAATTAGAAATTAAAAATTATTTTTTATAATTTTTATAATTGTAAAGCTATGTCGAACAAAAATGTATTTTATCCTTCAAAAAAGGTTCTTAAAAAGACTCTGATTAAAGATTATGAGAAAGTTTATCAGGAGTCGATTAAAAACCCAGAAAAATTTTGGGAAAAAGAAGCGAAAGAACTTCATTGGTTTAAAAAATGGGACAAAGTTTTGGAATGGAAGTCGCCATTTGCTAAATGGTTTGTCGGCGCCAAATGTAATTTAACTTACAATGCTTTAGATCGACACCTTCTCAAAACGCAGATGAACGCGGATCAAATCAGCGCGGATCAGCGCAGAAAAAATCAGCGTAAATCCGCGACTAAAGACAAGTTGGCTTTAATCTGGGAAGGCCAATCAGGTGAAGTGAGAAAACTGACTTATCAGGAACTTTATGAGGAAGTAAATCGTTTTGCTAATGTCTTAAAAAAATTTGGTTTTAAAAAGGGTGACCGAGCGACAATTTATCTGCCACGCCTGCCAGAGCAAATTATTTCTATTATGGCTTGCGCCAGAATCGGCGTTATTCATTCCGTTGTCTATTCCGGTTTTTCCGTCGAAGCGATTAAAACAAGAATTTTAGACGCGGAATCAAAAATTGTCATTACGGCTGATCATGGTCGGTATCGGGAGAAATTAGTTAAATTAAAGGAAATGGTTGATGAAGCAATTAAAGAAGTGCCATCTGTTAAAAATGTTGTGGTTGTTAAAAATAGTGGCGAGTCAGTACCGATGAAAAGAGGACGAGATTTTTGGTGGCATAATTTAAGAAAAAAAGTTTCTCCTGAATGTCCAGCCGAAGAAATGGACGCTGAAGACACACTTTTTCTTTTATATTCTTCTGGCACGACTGGCTTGCCAAAGGGAATTATTCACACTCAGGCTGGTTATATGGTTGGTATTTATGCGACGATGAAATATGTTTTTAATCCCCAAGACGATGATATTTATTGGTGCACCGCTGATCCAGGCTGGATTACTGGTCACTCTTATGTGGTTTATGCGCCGTTTATTTGCGGCTTAACCCAAGTTTTATACGAGGGCGCACCAGATTTTCCCGCTTCGCCCGCGAAGCGAAGCGAGCCAGACCCAGGTAGATTTTGGCAAATTATTGATAAACATAAAGTAACTATTTTTTATACCACGCCAACCGCCTTAAGGGCTCTGATGAGATACGGTGAAGAATATCCGAGAAAATATAATCTTTCCTCTTTGAGAATTTTAGGCACGGTTGGCGAACCGATTAATCCTGATGTCTGGCTTTGGTATCATCATGAGATTGGCCATGACCGCTGTCCGATTATGGATACTTGGTGGCAAACAGAAACCGGAATGTTTATGATTACGCCAATTCCCTCAATGCCTTTAAAACCTGGTTCAGCTAGTAAACCATTTTTGGGTATTGAAGCCGATATTTATGATGAGCAAGGCAAGCCAGTCAAAGCCGGCGAGAGCGGTTATTTGGTTTTGAAAAATCCCTGGCCAGCGATGTTAAGGGCTTTATATAAAGATGAAAAAAGATATAAAGAAACATATTGGGAGAAAATAAAAGGGGTGTATTTCGCCGGCGACAGCGCCAGACGAGATACTGATGGTTATTTTTGGATTATTGGCCGTGTTGACGATGTTTTAAAAGTTTCCGGTTATCGTTTAGGCACCGCGGAAATTGAAAGCGCTTTAGTTTCCTATCAGGCAGTGGTTGAAGCCGGGGTGATTGGCAAACCAGATCCGATTAAAGGTGAGGCGATTAAGGCTTTTGTTATTTTGAAAAAGGGTTATAGTGCTTCACCAGAATTAATTGATGAACTAAAAAAACAAGTGCGAAAAGAGATTGGACCGATTGCTGTGCCTTCAGAAATTGAATTCGTCGAATCACTACCAAAAACTCGCTCCGGCAAAATTATGAGAAGGGTTCTAAAAGCAAAAGAATTAGGCCTACCGATTGGCGATATTTCAACTTTGGAAGAATAAACTCGCAAATTGATCTCAAATTAACACAAATTTATCTCGAATAAAAGCAAAAACGCCGGATAAAATCCAGCGTTTTTGCTTACCTTATTAAGTTGTACTATCCAACCACTTCGGTAACGAAATGATTAGAATTAATTGTTAATATCTCATCAACTGTTCGACTATCAGTTGATGTTTCTCGACCTTTTAAATCTTCTAATTCTAATTTTAATAATTTTTGATAAGGTGTCAAGTAATTAATACCACCGTGTCTTCTTTCGTTGTTGTAGCGATACATATACTGATGAAGTTTAAGATTAAATTCTCGCCAGTCTTTGAAAAAGTATTTAGTCAAGAATTCTCTTTTGATAATCTTCCAGAATGCTTCTACCTTGCCATTGGTTTGGGGTCGGTAGGGTCTGGTGTAGAGATGTTTAATTTCCAATCTTTTTATTTCTTTTTCAAAAGAATGATATTTTCTGCCTTCTTTCCAGTGAGTAGTGAACTCTTTGCCGTTATCAGTAAGGATTCTTTTGAAGATAATGCCGTGTCTTTTCTGGAACCATTTAGTGGCTCTTCTTAAGAACAAGGATAGAGTTTTGGCTTTTTTATCTGGTAGTTTTTCGCCATAGGTTATTCTAGTAGCATCATCTAAAAGAGCGGCTAAATACTTTTTCTTCTTTGGATTTTGATTTGATCTTTAATGTTCTTTACTTTCTTGGTATCCAAATGACCAAGTTCTCCGGCTCTTTCTTTCTCATATCTGATAATTTCTTCTGATTTTATCTTAAAGATTGGATGTCTTTTCAAGATATTGACTATTCCAGCCCTTGAAGGAACCTTCTTGGTCTTTGGATTAATCAGGCCATACTGCTTTAAAAGAAAATGAATGTCTTGAGGGCAAAAAGCTAATTTCCTGAAAATTTTCACCACCACTCTTTCAAATTCTTTTGGCGGTTTGCCATAAGGATGTTTAGGCGCTCTTTTTTTGGGGCAAAAGACTTTCTGTTTTTCTACCTGATTGAATGAATTTTTGATACCATTGCCAAATTACTTTTCTTTGGTGGACGGAATATTCTTCTAAATCTTTGACTCTTTTGAAATATCTTTTTGAATCTTTATTTTGAATTCGCTCGTATTCAAGAACCAGAGTCAGGCGTTCTTGGATAAAAGCTTTTTTGGTATAATTGGTCATAGTAACGGTTTTTGGTAGGATTAGTTAGTAAAAGAATCGACCTTTACTACTATTCTACCAAACCGTTACCAAAGTGGTTAGCAATTACAAATAATGAAATCGCCCGGATCGAGATTCAGGCTATCGAAAACAGAATAAAGGTTTTTTATAACCATGATTTAATCATTGACTGGCAAGAAGATTCTGGTCAATATCCATCAATTGGCACTATTGGCTTAGTGGGTTGGACCAGGCATTATGAAAGAGTTGATGTCGCTTGGGATAATATTTTAGTCCAGAAAATTGGTTCTTTTTAAGTCCTGAGAATGAGAATGTAAACTTATCAAAAAAAACGAGGCAAAACCTCGTTTTTTTATTTTCCACTTTTTTAAAAATATGGTATTATTTTATCTATATGGTCAAGATTTCTAATAAAAACACTCAAATAAAACATTATCCACTAGAAACAGCCGGTCGGTTAATGATTACGGCTGTTCCACTGGTTAGACCCAGTCAAACCATTGCTGAGGTCGAATCAATGCTTCTTGAAAAAACAAAAGAAATGGAAACCATCAATTATATTTATGTGGTCGATGAAGAAAAAAAACTTGTTGGCGTTATTTCTATTAAAGAACTTTTTCGTTTGCCCAAAGAAGCAGTTGTCCAGGAAATTATGAAAAGAGAACTCGTCATCGTCCGACCGCATACAGATCAAGAAAGAGTTGCCGCCTTAGCGATTAAACATAATTTGAAAGCCATTCCAGTTGTCACTCATGAAAATATTTTTTTAGGAACAGTTCCATCAGATACAATTTTAAATATTTTACATCACGAACACATTGAAGATGTTTTGCTTTCAGTTGGCGTTCGCGAATTTAAAGATCCGGCCAGAAGTCTTATTTTTGCCCCAGCCAGAATTCATTTCAAAAAACGAATTTTTTGGTTGATTTTAGGACTGGCTGGCGGAATTGTGGCTGCTTTTGTTGTTAGTTCATTTGAAGAATCTCTAAAGACTTACCTTATTTTAGCTGCTTTTATTCCAGCTATTGTTTATATGGCTGATGCGGTCGGTGCGCAAACACAAACTATTTTTATCAGAAGTTTAGCCATTGAAGAAAAACTAAATTTTAAAAAATACCTTTGTCGAGAAACTCGGGTCGGCCTGCTTTTGGCTTTATTTTTGGGTCTGATAATGTTTTTCTTTTCTTTTTTTTGGCAACGAACATTGTTTTTTGGTTTAATCTTGGGACTTTCATTTTTCGTCACCATTATCGCGGCTATGGCAATAGCCATCTTTTTGCCCTGGTTTTTTTTAAAAATAAAATATGACCCAGCGGTTGCCAGTGGTCCACTGGCAACCATTATTAGAGATATTTTAAGTCTTTTAATTTATTTTAGCATTGCCTCTTTAGCGTTAAATCTCTTCGGCTAATGTAGGAATTAGAGGGACTGTCCCTTATGGACAATACAGAAATCTCAAAAATTTTAAATGAAGTAGCTGACATTCTTGAAATCTCCGCCAAGGGCGGATCCGCTCGCCTCGCTGAAGCTACGGCGAAGCGGGCCTCAGGCGGAAAGGGTGAGAATCAGTTTCGCGTTGGCGCTTATCGTCGAGCGGCTCAGGTGATTGAGGTTTTACCACAAGATATTAATGAAATTTATCGAGAAGGAAGACTTGAAGAAATTCCCGGCGTAGGCAAAAGCTTGGCCCAGCATATCAAAGATTTAATTGAGAAAGGAGGGTGCCGAGAATTTGAGAGTCTTAAAAAGAAAATCCCGGCCGGATTGATTGAATTAATGAAAATTGAAGGTTTGGGACCAAAGAGAGTCAAGTTTCTTTATCAAAAATTTCACGTTTCCTCTATTTCTAGTCTAAAAAAACTTATTGCCAGCCATAAACTACTAAAAGAAAAAGGTTGGGGCGAGAAATCAGAACAAAATATTTTGCGAGGTATTCAGCTTTATAAAAAATTTTCTCAAAGATTTCTTTTGGGTGAAGTTTATTTTTTAGCCCAAAGCATTTTAGGAAAATTAAAAAAATATCCTGAAATTGATCAGGCTGAAGTCTGTGGCAGTTTAAGGCGGATGAAAGAAACGATTGGCGATTTAGATTTTTTAGCCACCGCAAAAAATCCCAAAAAAGCCATTGATTTTTTTTGCCAGCTACCAGAGGTGAAAGAAATTCGCGCCAAGGGTTCGACTAAAGCCAATGTTTTGCTCCGGCGCGGCCTGGAGGCAGATTTACGCGTTGTTAAACCAGAATCTTTCGGCGCTGCTCTCCATTATTTTACCGGCTCCAAATCTCACAACATCGCCATCAGACGCCTTGGCTTAGAGGGAGGGTTACGAATCAACGAATACGGAATTTATAAAAAGGGGGGTAATAAATTAAGACGTATTGGTGGCCGGGCCGAAGAGGAAATTTTCAAAGCAGTTGGCCTACCTTGGATACCGCCAGAAATTAGAGAAAATATGGGTGAGATTGAGACGGCGCAGAAAAATGAGTTGCCCAAACTAATTCAACCAAAAGATATTCGCGGCGATCTACATATTCATTCTAATTGGTCTGACGGTTCAGAGAGTGTTTTAGAAATAGCTCAGGCGGCCAAAAAACTGGGCTATCAATATATTGCCATCACTGATCATACGCCGACCATTGGTATTGCCCATGGCTTAACTACGGCTAGAGTTTTACGACAGATCGAAGAGATTAAAAAAATAAACAAAAAAGTTAGCGGCATTAGAATACTGACTGGCATTGAGGTAGATATCCATAAAGATGGTTTTTTAGATTTGCCGGATAAAATTTTATCCAAACTAGAGGTGGTGATTGGCGCGGTTCACACCGCTTTTCATCAGCCAAGAGAAGAGATGACGAAAAGAATTATTAGGGCGATGCGAAATCCGAATATTGATATTATTGCTCATCCGACTGGCAGAAAAATTAATCAACGAGAACCGTTTGATTTAGATCTGGAAGAGATAATGAGTGAAGCGAGAAAAACCGGCACGATTTTAGAAATTAATTCTTTTTGGAACAGACTTGATTTAAACGATATTAATGTCAGATTGGCTAAAGAAAAAGGAGTAAAAATTGCGATCTCCACTGATGCTCATAATATAATTGAGCTGGGTGTAATAAAATTTGGTGTAGCTACGGCTAGGAGAGGATGGATAGAGAAAGGAGAGGTTGTTAACACGCTGCCACCTACTCAATTGCTTGTCACCCTAAAAAAAATCAAAAATAAAAAATAAAAAATCAAAAACACAAACAGAAAGATGAAAAAATATTTTAGTTTTTAATTTGTATTTTTTATATTTTAGATTTTATTTTTTATTTTAGCGAAGTATTATGACTGATCGCCGTCGCTATCGTCTCTACGAAATCCTACCCGGTCTAACTATTTGGACTATTTTTTTTGCCGTCATTTTTACTTCCCTTTTTAGGCCCCTCTGGGCAATTTGTTTTATTATTGTTTTTGATCTCTGGTGGCTGATTCGCATTTGTTATAAACTTATCTTTTTATTTTATTCTTGGCGGCGTTATCGAATCAATATTACTATTAATTGGTTGAAGCGGCTTCAGTCATTGCCGAGCTGGCAAAATATCTATCATCTTATTATTTTACCTACTTGTAAAGAACCGATAGAAGTAATAGAGTCGAGTTTTGGGGCATTAACAGAAAGCAATTATCCAAAAGAAAAATTTATTATTGTTTTAGCCGGTGAAGAAAGAGATAAAGATAATTTTTTCAAAATTGTTGAAAAAATTAAGAAAAAATACGAAACGAAATTTTTTAAATTTTTAATTACTTTACATCCAAAAAATTTGCCTGGCGAAATACCAAGCAAGGGATCGAATATCCATTGGGCCGGCCGGCAAGCCCAAAAATTAATTGACCAATTAAAAATTCCCTATGAAGACGTCATTGTCTCTTGTCTTGATGTTGATACTTGCGTTCATAAAGAATATTTTGGCTATCTTGCCCATACTTATTTATCCACACCTAATCCGACTCGTTGTTCATATCAGCCGATTGCTATTTTTAACAATAATATCTGGGACTCGCCAGCTTTAACTAGGGTGGTGGCTCGCGGTACAACCTTTTGGCTTTTAATGGAATTAGCTCGTTCGCATCTTTATTTCACCTTTTCTTCTCATAGTATGTCCTTTAAGGCTTTGGTTGAGGTTGGTTTTTGGCAGCCAGATGTGATCAGTGAAGATTCAAGAATTTTTCTTCAATGTTTTAATTATTATAATGGCCATTATAAAGTTGTGCCGCTCTATATGTCTGTTTCTATGGACACGGTTTATGCTGGTTCCTTCAGGCGAACAATGGTCAACCAGTACAAACAAATGCTCCGTTGGGGTTATGGTGTAGAGAACGCACCCTGGATGCTTTATCATTTTTGGCAAAATAAAATGATTCCTTGGTTTGAAAAATGGCGTGTTTTTTGGACCCAATTTGAGGGTTCTTGTTCGTGGGCCACGGCGCCGGTTATTATTTTTATCTTAGGCTATTTACCGATTTGGGTTGCTCGCAACCAGGGAGCAACTGAAGCAATTGTTTTAAACACACCATTTATTTTAGAGATCTTAATGACTGTTGCTATGGTCGGTCTTTTTTTTAACGCTATTTTGAGTATTGTTCTTCTGCCGCCCAGACCAGCCAAACATCCAATTTATAAATATCTTTTTATGATTTTGCAATGGATACTTTTTCCTGTTACTATCATTATTTTTGGGGTTATTCCAGTCACTGAAGCTATTAGCCGTTTAATGTTGGGCAAATACTTGGGTTTTAGGATAACCGAAAAGAAAAGATAATGTGTTTTACACAGTAGCGGTTGACAAAAGTTTAATAGGGCCTATAATTAGGTTGTGGAAATTAAAAGGTCGAAGTAATTTAATCAATTAAATTGGAGAACCTAAAATAATACGTTTAATTTCAAAATTAAAGCCGTAGATTTTAGGACTCCGTTTAGCCTAAATCTATGGCTTATCAAAACGATCAAGGTTTTAGTGGTCGGGGATTCGGGCAGCGTCAGATGTTTGATGTTTCCAGTATGAATATCAAATGTTGTGAGTGTGGAGTGGAAATCAAAGAACTTCCTTTTAATCCAGATCCAAACAGAATAGACCAGATTCGCTGCCGCGAGTGTATGAGAAAGAGAAGAGAGCAGTTTAGATCAAGAAGAAGATACTAAAAAGTCGCGAATCGACACGAATTTTTTCACGAATAACACGAATTTTAAAAAATTAGTTAATCAAAATTAAGATAACTAAAAGCTCTTGTATTTTTAGAAATAATCCACTAATTGACACTAATATAAACACTAATTAACACGAATAATATCCAAAAATATCCACAAGTTTTATTGGGTGGGTGCGTCCTGCCTTCTTTTTCTACCGTCCTTATTCCAGGTTGTTTTTTTTATAAAAGATGATAATATCTTGAGTAGATTAATTATTTTTTCTTATGTGGCACCCATTAACGATAGAAGAGGTCTACCAAAAATTGAGCTCAGGGGAAAGTGGGCTTTCTTTTGAAGAGGTTAAAAGAAGAATTAAAAAATGTGGCCCAAACAAATTGCCAGAGCCAAAACGTTTAGGAAGATTGGTGATCTTCTTCTCACAGTTTAAAAACCCTTTAATTGTTATTTTGGTTATTGCCGCGGCTATTTGTTTGTTTTTAAGAGATTTTAAAGATTTGATTGTTATTTTAGCCGCGGTTTTTTTAAATACTTTAATTGGTTATTTTCAGGAAGAAAAAGCAGAAAGAGCGGTCCATCAATTAAGAAAAATGGTTAAGCACAAGGCAAAAGCGATAAGAGATGGTGAGGAGCATCTCATTCTAGCGGAAAATCTTGTGCCGGGAGATATAATAATTTTAGAAGCCGGAGACATTGTTTTAGCTGATGCCAGAGTCATAGAAACACATAATTTACAGACAATCGAAGCGGTTTTAACTGGCGAATCAAAACCATCTGCTAAAAAGGTAGATCCTTTATCAGAAGAAACAGTTTTAGCTGATCGAGAAAATATGATTTTTCAAGGAAGCAGTGTCAGTCGAGGTAAAGGAAAAGCAATCGTGGTCAGCACTGGTTTAAAAACTGAATTTGGCAAAATTGCCACTTTAATTGAAGAAACAGAAGAAGAGAAAACGCCACTCCAAAAAAAGATGGCTCATTTAGCCAAAGTAATCGCCACAGTAATTATTCCCTTAGTTACTTCTCTTTTTATTTTTGGCTTGGCGACTGGGCGAGATCCCCATGAAATGCTTTTGACCTCAGTTGCTTTAGCCGTGGCTGGTGTGCCAGAGGGTTTGGTTATTGCCATTACTGTTTGTTTAGCCATTGGCATGCAGAGAATTTTAAAGAAGAAGGCACTGGTGAGAAAACTTGTGGCGGCAGAAACATTAGGTTCAGTCACAGTGATTGCTTCAGATAAAACTGGAACCTTAACTGAAGGAAAGATGAAAGTTTCTCAAGTTATTACTTTTAACGGAAACGAGAAATTTATTTTTAAAATTGGCTTACTTTGTAATAGTGTCATTGTGGAAAATCCAGAAGACAAAGTAGAAAAATGGATAATGGAAGGAGATGAAACAGAAAGAGCCTTAGTTTTAGCTAGTGTTGAGAAATGGTTTGATTGGAAAAAAATACATTTAGAGTTTCCTCGTTTAAGTGAAATTCCTTTTGATTCAGAAAGGATGTGGATGGCAACGCTACATAAATGTCGAATGTCAAATGTCAAATGTCAAAACTTTCTTTTTGTCAAAGGGGCGCCGGAAAGAATTTTGGCTTTATCTAAATTTTTAGAAAAAAAAGGTCAAGAAGAATTAACCGAAACAAGAAGAGAAGAAATAGAAAAAAAATATTTAGAATTAACAGAACAAGGCTTAAGAGTTTTAGCATTTGCTTACAAAATGACTGATAATAGACAATTGGCGACTAATGAAATTAGCAATTTAATTTTCCTTGGTCTAATTGCTTTAAAAGATCCTTTAAGAGCCGAAGCAAAAAAGACTATTAGAGAGTGTCAAGAAGCCGGTATTAAACCAATAATTGTTACTGGCGATCATAGATTGACGGCCAAGGTAATTGCTCAAGAAATTGGTTTGGCCCATAAAGAAATTTTAGAAGGTGCTGATCTTGATAGATTAAATGATGATGAATTAGCTCAAAAACTCAAAGAAATAAATGTCTTTGCCAGAGTTGAGCCAAAACATAAAATAAGAATTGTTGACACCTTACAAGCCAAGAGCGAGGTGGTAGCCATGACTGGCGATGGAGTTAATGATGCACCAGCTATTAAATCAGCTGATATTGGTATTGCTTTAGGTTCCGGTACTGATGTCACTAAAGAAACTGCTGATACAGTCCTACTTGATGATAATTTCAGAACCATTGTTGAAGCAATTAAAGAAGGTCGGGGTATTTTTGATAACATTAAAAGAATAGTTCTTTACTTACTTTGTAATAGTTTCACAGAAATTGTTTTGGTGACCGGTAGTCTAATTGCTGGTTTGCCCTTACCAATTTTACCAGCTCAAATCTTGTGGATTAATATCATTCAAGATGGTCCACCCGCCATGGCTTTGACTTACGAAAAGGCATCTAAAGAAGTAATGAAAGAAAGACCACGGGGTTTAGGGGTACCGATTTTGGACTACCAAACAAAATTTTTAATCTTTGGCATAAGTATTTTTTTTAATTTAATCTTGTTTAGTTTCTTTCTATATCTTTGGCACAAAACTAATAACCTTTCCTATGTTCAAACAATGATGTTTGTGGCCGTTGGGCTGACGACCATGTTTTATGTTTTTGCCTGTAAAGATTTAAAGAAAAACATCTGGCAATACAATCCTTTTGACAATAAATTTCTAAATTTAAGTGTTATTTTTGGTTTTTTAATGTTTTTTATTGCCCTTTATCTACCAGTTTTTCGAAACTTACTGAAGACAGTGTCACTGAGAATAAATGATTGGTTAATTCTCATTGCCTTGGGTCTTGCCAACCTTATCTTAATTGAATTTGGTAAATGGCTATTTAGACCAAAAAATAAAATAACTTTATGATGATTTTATATTTTATTCTTATTTTCGTTGGCTGTGTTGTTTTGGTTAAAGAGGTGGATTTGGTTATATTTGGTTATAAAAAATCTCATTAAAATTGCCGCTGTTTTACAAAAGATAAAAATAAAAAGCGTATTACAGAATTCGCATAGGCGAAAAATGTAGCACGCTCTAAATTAGAATACTACCAACAATTTCTGGGTGGCCGTTCAAAAATTCTTGGGCGGTCATTTTTCTTTTTCCTTCGAGTTGAGCCTCTTCTAAAATCAAAGCGCTTTTTCCGCAAGCGATAACCAGTTTTTTATCTTTGGTAAGAAAAACTGTTCCCGGCTTTTTCTGATGCTCTATTTTAAAAACATCTGCTTTAATAATTTTCAAAATTTTTTGTTTTGGGATTTGGAATTTGGAATTTAT
>CAYVCK010000018.1:0-13160 GCA_964450195.1 uncultured Gammaproteobacteria bacterium | reverse complement strand
CGTCATCCATAACCTGCAAAAAAACATTTAAAATATCTGGATGAGCTTTCTCAATCTCGTCCAAAAGGAGAATTGAAAATGGATTTTGTCGAATTTGCTCAGTCAATAAACCACCCCCTTCTCCGCCGGGCACGCCAATTAGACGATAAATACTTGCATGGTCTTGATATTCTGACATATCAAGTCTAACCATTTTATTCTCATCGCCAAAATACACATCAGCCACTGTTTTAGCCAATTCAGTTTTACCCACGCCGGTTGGCCCTAAAAAAAGCAAATTAACAATCGGTCGCTTAATATCACGAAGTTCTGCTCTGGCTCGACGGATCGCTGAAGCCACTGCTTTAACTGCTTCTTCTTGATTAACAATTCGCTTATGCATAATTTCCTCGAGACGAAGAAGTTTTTCTGATTCTTTGGAAGTAATTTTGGTTACTGGAATAGAAGTTTTCTCTGCCACTAAACAAGCCACATCTTCACTAGAAACAATACTCCCTTTGCCTTTTTGGTTTTTAATATAAGTGGCGACTTCTTTTAAGAGATTAATCGCTTTATCTGGCAGAAATCTCTCTCGCAGATAACGACGCGAAAGATCAACGGCCTGAGCCAAAGCTTGATAAGAAAAATAAACCTGCTCTTTAGCCTCAATCGAGGCCATATTGGCTTCTAAAATCTGGATTGTTTCATTTTTGCCGGGTTCATCAATTTCAACTTTCTGCAAAATCTCGCCCAAAGCCTTAGTCTCAATATAACGACGGTAATCAATTGGATTAGAGGTGGCCAGGAGTAAAACCAAACGTCTTTTTAGGGCATCAGCCAGGGTTTCGGAAATATCAAGTTCGCCTTCGGTTGTCCGAACACCAATCATATTGTGAATATTGGCGATATGAAGAATAATATTACCAGCCCGGACAATCTCACTCAGGATAATTTGCAGTCTCGCCTCAACTTCACCTGGTTGGGAAGCGCCAGCCACTAAAGTTGGCAAACTTAAACTGACCAATCTTTTATCCTCTAAAATTTTAGGGACCTCTTCTAAAACCATGGCCCTGGCAATGCCGTTAATAATTGAAGTTTTCCCAACCCCAGGCGGACCAGTTAAAATAATACCCGGCTGACCACCTTCAATAATTCTAAAAATTTCCGCTAATTCTTTTTCTCGGTTCATACAAGGCTGAAGATAACCGACTCGGGCCAGCTGAGTCAAATCCTGACTATAAAGATCAAGGTTTGGGGTAATAATAGCCGTCATCGCTCGGTTAATCGCGCCTTTTGGTTTAAATCTAGCCCGATGAGTAAATCGACGCCATTCTGTCTGAAGTTCTTCATAAACCTCAATCCAAAGACAAACATTTTTTATTTCTTCAAGACCAATTTCCAAATCATATAAAGCATCTTTAATTGGGCCGGGTAGAGAAACAATCGCTTCTAAAATATTTAATGGTTTTACCTCTTTAAAGCTTTTCTGGCTCGCTATTTCATAAGCAGAAATTAAAACTTCTTTGACTGTTTTAGAAAAAACAGGGGGGACAACTAATTGAGACTGGGGCAGGACTGATAAAAGCTGAGTGACCCGATCTTTCAAAAGAGACCACTTCACCGCTAAACGATTAAATAATAAAATTATATCCCGATCAGTCAGACCAGCGGCAAATAAATGAATCAGTAAAACTTCCGGCTGGCCAAGTTTTTTAGCTATTAACCAAGCATTTAAAATAATTTGAGACGATTGATGACTCAAAGCAGAATTAACATTAATTTTTAAATTGGCTGGCGCTTTCTTAACTGACAACCAATCGGTTAACTCAACTTCAACCACTCTTAATGTTTTCGGCCAAATTTTAAGACTCTCTTCATGGCGTTGTTCTAAACGATAATAAAGATAAGCATCAGTTAATAACGAAACCCAAAAAAGCAGGAAAAGAAATCGGGTCTCAAAAATAAAATGATGCCAAAAGGGCAAAACTTCTAAAGCTTTGGCTAAAGCAAAAATACCGCTCAGGCCTAAAATAAAAAGAAAAATATTAACAATAATCCAAAAACATTTTTTGAATTTACCTAAAAATATTTCGCCAAAATTAACAGCTCGTTGCCAAAAAACCAACCAACCGCCAGTCCATTTATAAATGCCCAGACCCTGACATTCAAAACAGATCCTTTTTTCAAACCGGCCCTGACCCTGGCAAATTGGACAATAGATAAAACTCATATTACAAATAAATAATTATTTGATAAACAGCCACCACTGGTAAGCCAATCCAGATCACTAATAAAACGAGAAACCCGATAAAACCAACCAGAAAGAAAAAAAGGTTCATTAGAAGCTGGAAGCAGCGCATAAAAAAACTAATTATCCGACCAGTCCGATCATATTGACCAAACATTGGCTTAAAAAGATAAGCCACTAAAATTTTAATGGACAAAGCTCGAGCTAAATCTTTTGTTTTTTCTCTGATAAAACTAAAAACTTTTTTCAGCCCTTTCGTATACCACCAGAGAGGAAAATACAAAATATCCAAAAGGAGATCCAGGGTAATATATTTTACGGCCGCGAAAACAACTGACATAGATTATAGTTTTTTAAGAAGAGTGGTCTTTTGTTGAATAATAGTTAGAATAAGTCCGACCAACCAATAAAGCATTATTCCACTTGGCAGGGTGAGACCAATAAAAACCGTAAAGATCGGCATTATAAAATTCATCTGCCGGTTCATAATGACTAACATCCCTTCATCCTTAGCGCCAGCCGTTTTAGATATTTGGTTAGCTGGCAATTTAGTCGTTAGCATCTTTGTCTGCCAATACTGAAAAATGCCGGTTATTAAAGCTAAAATTAAGTGCGGTTTTCCTAAATTAAAAAGACCAAAAAAGTATGGATTCAATGTCCCGGGATTAGTGATAAAAGAGTAAAGTGGCAATACTTCCTCAGACAAACCAGTCCTGAAAACTTGATAAACAGCAATCAAAATCGGCAATTGAATCAGTAAAATAAAAAAGGATGAAAATGGATTAACCTTACTCTCACGATAAATTTCTATCATCGCCCGAGCTAACTTTTGTTTATCGTTTTTGTATTTCTCTTGTAAAGCTTTTATTTTGGGCTGAATAGCTTGTAGGGCTTTCTGGGAGTGAACTGCTTTCTGAGAAAGCGGCCAAAGAATTAATCTAATAACAATCGTTAAAATGATAATCGCCAAACCCAAATCATGGCCGGGAATAATGTTGTAAATAAAAACCAACAGGTTTAAAAGTGGTTGGTAAAGAATAATTTTAAAAAAATGAATCATAATTACCTCAAATTCGAAATCCGAATTTCTAATTTCTAAACAAATTCTAAATTCTAAATTTCAAACTATTTAAAATTTTGGTCATTTGGATTTAAATATTATTTCGAATTTCGTGCTTAGAATTTAGAATTTTTAGACTATACCATTAAGCCCGCTCTATCAAACAACTTTTCTAATTTCTCCTTAATCTGCCAATAATCCAATTCTCGAATTTCTGGTTTGGTCGATATTATTATATCATATCTGGGTTTAATTGTCTTAAGACTTTGATAAATTATCGCTCTAATTCTTCTTTTTATCTTATTACGAACAGTCGCCTTTTTAGAAACCTTTAAAGAAATAACAATGCCAAATCGCGAAAAAGCTAAATCGTTTTTTATCCATTTTAGGCCCAATTCTCGGCAATAAATACTCTGTCCCTTCTTAGTTATCCATTCAAAATTTTTATTTTTAGTTAGACGATAAATTTGGGGTAACATAAAAATAGACTAAATACAAAACAAATAATTTCTATTAGTTTCTATCAGTCTCAAAAAAATCTGAAATTAGTAGATATTAGCTTCGCGAAATCTATAGAAATTCGTTGCTTTTAGATTAGACAGTTAACCTTTTTCGACCCTTAGATCTTCTTCTCTTTAAAATATTTCGGCCATTTTTTGTTCTCATCCTCTTTAAAAAACCATGAGATCGAGATCTTTTTCTTTTTTTAGGTTGATAAGTTCTTTTAGGCATAAGCGCTTCGCTTAAAATCAAAAACTAAAAATAAAATATAAAAAATACATATTAAAATCTAAAAAATCCCAAAACCAAAAAATATTTTTGCTTTTTGCATTTTTAATTTACCCTAGATTCGTTTCCTAAACCCGTTCGACACGAGTCGGACAAGGGCGACTCGAATCGGATTAGAATATTTTTGGTTTTTTATTTTATTTCCACTTCTTTTTTTATTCTCTCAATTTTTTCCGCTCGACCGGTCTTTTCATTAATCTCAACAAAAATACCATTACCTATTGCCCACCCCTTTTCAGGAACTTCTAAAGGAATCTCCTCGTCTTCAATGTTTCTTTTGATTGCCTCTTCAACTCTAAAACCGATGACCGAATTTTTAGCGCCAATCATACCGAGGTCAGTAATAAAAGCCGTGCCTTTTGACAAAATTCGCTCATCAGCTGTAACCACGTGAGTATGGGTGCCAAAAACAACTGAGGCTCGGCCATCGACATAATGAGCGAAAGCTATTTTTTCAGCTGTTGCTTCGGCATGAAAATCAACCAAAATTACTTTCGGTCTCTTTTCAATTTTTGATATAATTTCATCAAATTTTTTGAAGGGACAAGAAATCTCTTTCTCTTTCATAAAAACCCTACCAGTAAGATTAATAATTAAAACTAAACAGGGTTTGACATTTGAACTTTGAGATTTGACATTTATTACTTTGTATCCTTCACCAGCTAAATTGGCTGGATAATTAGCTGGTCTAATAATCGACAAATCTAAAGGCAAAATCCTTTCTATCTCTTCTTTTTTAGACCAAAAATGATCGCCTGAGGTTAAAAAGTCAATTCCAGCCACTAAAATCTCCTTAATAGTTTTCAGGGTCACACCCTTACCATGGGCTAAATTCTCTGCATTAGCTAAAACTAAATCAGGTCTAATTTCCTTCTTTAAATTAGGCAAAGTTTTAACCACGGCCTGGCGACCAATTTTACCAATAATTTCACCGAGAATAAGAATCTTCATAAACACAGACAGACACAGATTATTGCGGTCCTTCGGACCTTAGACAGATACACACAAATATAAATTTGTGATGATCTGTGTTCACATTTGTCTTGATTCGTATTAGTTATCGGGCGTACTCAATCACCCTATTTTCTCTAATCACCGTCACCTTAATTTCGCCGGGATATTTTAATTTCTCTTCAATCTTATCAGCCACTTGGCGAGCCAGTTTTGTGGCTGTCAAATCGTCAATTTCTTGTGGTTTGACAAAAACTCGTAACTCTCGACCAGCCTGGATAGCATAAGCCTTTTCTACGCCGGAAAAAGATTTGGCCACTTTCTCTAACTCTTCTAGACGTTTTAAGAAATCTTCATAAGTATCACGTCTTGCCCCGGGCCGAGCTCCGGATAAAGCATCCGCCACCTTCACAATCACTGCTTCAAGTGTTAATGGATGATCCTCATGATGGCTGGCAATCACAGCCGTTATTTCAGCTGGAAGTTCATATTTTTCTGCCAATTCTTTGCCAATCGCCGGATGTGTACCTTCAACTTCATGATCTAAGGCCTTGCCAATATCGTGGAAAAAACCAGCTTTTTTTACTAAAAACTCATCAGCCCCCAACTCAGCTGCTAAAAGAGCAGAGAGATTAGCCACCTCAATGGAGTGCTGTAAGACATTCTGACCAAAACTGGTGCGATATTTAAGACGGCCAAGAAGAGGAACCAATTTAGGATTAATTCCAGTAATGCCTAACGAGTAAAGGGCCTCTTCCCCAGCTTCTTTAATATCTTGAAAAAGTTCCTCTTTTGCCTCATTAACAAAACTTTCAATTCTTGTGGGCTGAATTCTGCCATCTCGAATCAACTTTTCTAAAGCTCGTTTTGCTAACTCCCGCCTAATTAGACTAAAACTAGAAATAAAAATTGCGGTCGGCGTATCATCAATAATAATTTCTGTTCCAGTTAATTGTTCAATCACCTTTATATTTCTGCCTTCTCGACCAATAATTCTACCCTTCATTTCGTCAGATGGAAGGTTAACTAGACTCGTTGTTCTTTCGCTCGCCACCGAAGATGCCGATCTTTCCATGGCCGAAACTAACAGCTCCCTTGTCCTCTTGGCAATCTCTTCTGAACCAAACTTCTCTAATTTTTTGATTCTCTCAAGAATCGCTTCCTGATATTCTCTTTCCACCCTCTCCAAAAGTAAATTTTTAGCCTCTTCTTTGCTTAAACCAGCAATTTCTTCTAATTTCCGACTTGCCTCCTGATGCATCATCTTAATTTTTTCTTTAATCGCTTCTAATTTACTAGTCCGCTCATTGAGTATTTGTTCCCGCTCCTTCAGCTCAAAAAGCTTTTTATCAAAAAGGGCTTCTCTCTTAACCAAACGGTCTTCTAAAATTTTAATTTCCCTGCGTCTTTCTATTTCCTCTTTTTTTGCCTCTTCAATAATTTTCAAAGCTTCTTCACGGGCTTTGAAAAACATTTCTTGCTGTTTCACCTTAACTGATTTTATGAGTTCTTGGGCCCTCGCTTCAGCTGATTCAGTTTGCTTTTTAGCAATCCAAACTCTCACTAAATAACCAACAAAAATACCCACCGCAATACCAATGGCTACGAAAATTGTTGCGTTGAAAAACATAAATAATAATTAAAAAATTAAATAATCAAAGCCGAGACCTTCTCGGCTTTAAAAAAAACGAACTAAATTAATCTATTTTCCGGTTCTATTTGTTGATAATTTTATCAATCAGGCCGTATCTTTTTGCCTCTTCTGGTGTCATATAAAAATCGCGATCCGTGTCTTGGGCAATTTTGGCTAAATCCTGACCAGTATGTTTAGCTAAAATTCGATTAATCCGATCATAAACTTTCAAAATATGTTCAGCTCTAATTTTAATATCAACAGCCGTAGCTGTCTCCATGCCACCCATAACCTGATGAAGCATAATATCAGCATTAGGTAAAGCGCAGCGCTTACCCCTTGCACCAGCCGCTAAAAGTACAGCACCCATTGAAGCAGCCGTGCCAACACAAATGGTCACCACATCTGGTTTGACATATTGCATTGTATCATAAATGGCCAAGCCGGCCGTTACAGAACCACCCGGTGAATTAATGTAGAGTTTAATATCTTTATCTTTTGATTCACTTTCTAAAAATAAAAGCTGGGCGATAACAGTATTAGCCACGCCATCATCAATCACATCGCCTAAGAAAATAATTCGTTCTTTTAAAAGTCGAGAATAAATATCATAGGCGCGTTCGCCATAGGTTGATTTTTCAATAACAGTTGGGACTAAATACATAGCATTAAATAATAATTTGATAGTAATTCAATGGTTAATTAATTGTTAAAAACAGTATAACATAAAAAAATAGTCAAGTCAACAAGAGATGGGGAAAAGTAAAAGGGCCTAAAAATAGACCCTTGTTTTATCTGACGACAATCTTCTTCTTGCCGTCGCCGTCCTGGAAATAAATGCCGCGTCGCAACAGGCCCTTAACCCGTCGCCCCAAAATATCATAAATCTCACCACTCTTAACCATTTTAATAACTATTTGTCGTGTCTTTTCCTCTGTCAATCCTACTTGATAAGTAAAACAAAATAGCTTTGTCTGACCAGCAATATAAATATCGCCATTCAAACCGATCGAAGCCGAACCCAGGGGGCTGGTATTAGTAGAATACTGAAAAATAATCTGGCCATTAGAATTCAGAATATAAAACACACCTGCATCATTGCCAACCAAGATCTGACCAAGCGAATCAATCAACGGTGAACTATAAGTAATTGGACCAACCGGGACTAAACGAATAAAATTACCGAGCGTATCAAGAATCAGAAGTCCTTCACTTGTACCCAGATAAAGTTTCTGCCCGTCAAAAGCAATCGAACTATACTTAGTTTGGAAATCGAAAGGACTATACCGCCAAAGCACACCTTGAAAACTTATGCCATAAACCCCGCAAGTCCAGTATGTCTGCCAATAATTATGATGAACCACTTTATCTAGCGAGATTAAAGCCATGGTCATACGAATACCACCCGGTTCAAAAGCTAGATATTCTATTGGCGCCCGACGTTCATTGCCGAGCGAGTCAAAAAAGTGAACTCGCCAATCATACCACTGAAGTTGATTTCCCAATGTACCAACATAAACGTTGCCCAAAGAATCAACAGTCGCCGTTGTATTAAACAAACCACCGCCGAGGGGACCTTGCCGCCAACCTAAAGAGCCAGTCATTAAATCGTAAGCTGACAAATAACCAGCCTCATCAGCAGCATAAACTACTATGTTATGCCAAATTGTTGGATGCCAACCGTTGCCCATTAGTCGCCTTGCCCAAAATCTTGATCCGCTAATAAGATGAAAACTAATTAAACTATCGCCACTACTAACCACAATCTGTTCATTAATAACTGAAAAAGCAGGAAATCCTTTCACTGGTGCTGGCAAGGAATTTCGCCAATGTATCCCACCATTTGCTCTCAGACAATAAAGAAAAGAGTGACCGGGCGCACTTTCACCGGCAAAAACAACAAAATCAATTAACGAATCAGAAATGTGTCTGACAGTAATCGGGCCACCTAAAGGAGAAATCGCCACCGGAAATTCCCAATTTAAACCATTTACTTGAGCCGGGGCCGGAGCTTGAAATCGATGTTCTGGATTAACACCAATCATCGGGTAAGACGACTCAATAAGTACTGGATTCCCGACCGCAAAACCAATCAAACAAAGCATCAACAACTTTTTCATGACGCCTCCTTTTTAAAAATTTTCTTAAATTATAATCGCTTATCTAATTTTGTCAAATAAAAAAACGCTTAAGGCAACTACTTATAAGGTTGTTATTCTATTTTTTTTCAACAACAAAATAATTTATCTGGCGGTTTTTCCTCGAAAATTTCGCCAAAAGGATTACCAAATTTGCGGATATTGGCAATCATTTCCTCGTTTTCTTCGGTCGCTAAATTGTTCTCGTTTAATTTGGCCCGCACTTTTTTCATCAATTCTGGCAAATTAATCTTAACTGGACAATTTTCAAAACAAGCGGAACAAAACGTACAGGCATAAGTATTTGATTCTTTAGCGCGTTTTAGATTATCTGAAAAAGCGGTAAAAATAATCCCTTTACTGCCCAAATATTTATCGCCATAGGTCCGGCCTAATTGATGAAAAACCGGACAAAAATTTAAACAAGCGCCGCAATTAATACAATACAATAATTCTGATAAACCATTCCTGATTAATTGAGACCGACCATTATCAATAAAAATTAAATAAACCTCTTTCGCTCCCTGAGCGCCGATGACTAATTTGTTTTGCACATCTCCTGTTTGCGATGGACCAGATATAATTGAAACGTAAATCGGCCAATCCTGACCAGTGCCCCAGATAGCTGAAGCCTTAACTATTTTTAAAGCTGATTCTAAATCCGGAACAATCTTTTCAACACCAGTTATAATAATATGTTTATCCGGCCAGCGAGAAATCAAGGATATATTCCCTTCATTTTCTAATAAAACAATTTTCCCTTCAGCGGTAATAGCATTGGCACCAGTAATCCCAACTCTTGCTTCGGGGATTTTCTTTCTTAAATATTGTCGGGCAAAAGCGGCAATAGCTTCTGGTGTTGGCTCAATCTTTTGACCAAATTTTTGAAAAATTTTCTCAATGATTTGTCTTGGGGCTAAATGGAAAGCCGGCATAACCGGATGTAGATCTTCCTCTCCAAAAACCTGATTAATAAAATCACCTAAATCTGTTTCAATTAATTCTTTATCAGCCAAAATTTCTTTGAGTCCAATCTCGTCAGTAATATTTGATTTTGATTTCAAAATAACCCGGTTATTAGCGGTTAATTTTTGAAGTAAATTTTTGGCTTCAACAACATCCTTTGCTTCGAAAACCTTAATCTGATTCTTTTCTAAATTAACAATCGTCTGTTTTTTAATTTCCGCCAAATTTTCAATCACCTGCTTTTTTATCTGACAAAGTTCATCTCGCAATTTTTCTCTCTCTTCTAGACCGGCCGCCCTTTCCCTTTTTTCCTTATACTCTAAAACTACCCGCCAGATATTTTCCTTAGTTTGTGAAAGAAAAAAATTGTGAATCATACATCTCAGCGATTAATTAATTGAGATATTTCTTTAATCTCTATATCTTTAGCATTTTCTTTTAAATGAAGATAACAAAGGGGACAAGTAGTCACTAAACATTCGGCGCCGGTTTTTTTAGCTTGCCTTAACCTATCTTGAGCAATGCGATTAGCCAATTCTGGCTCGTTGGATTTAACCCCGCCTCCGCCGCCGCAACAAAAAGAATCAAGTCGATTTAACTCCATTTCTTTAATCTCATAATCAAGAGATCTTATAATTCCTCGCGGCTCTTCATAAACCCCCATCTGTCTCCCTAAGTGGCAAGGATCATGATAAGTAACAACCGACTCTTGGCCGGGATTTTCAATTTTTAATTTATAATTTTCAATCAATTTTGAATTTTTAATTTTTAATTTTTCATTTAGCACTTCAGTTATATGAAGTGCGATGATATTCCACCTTTTGCCTAAAATCTTTGAATATTCTTTTTTAAAAATCATAAAACAGGCTGGACAGCTGGTGATAATTTTTGTCACGCTATGATCTTTAAATATTTTTAAATTTTTTTCAGCCAGATTTTTGAAATCATCAAAATAACCAACCTTTAAAACCGGCGAACCACAGCAAGCCTCAATCCCAATTAATTCAATAAAATCAAGACCAATCTTTTTCAAAATTTGACGATAATTATTCCCCAAATCTTTAGCCACAAATTTAGTTAAACAACCAGGATAATACAAGGTATTACCATGAAAAATTCTATTTAGAAATGACATAATAATATTAAACAATAATTAAATTAAAGATACTTTACAAATTTCTAATTTCCAATTTCTAAATAAATCCAAAAAATTAAATTCTAAATTACTGGCTGGCATTGTTTGAAAATTGCCAAAAATTAGAGTTTTCCGAACATCATCATCAATCCAAAAATAATTAAAAATGCGCCAGCCAAAAGTCTCATCCAGCGCCGATACTTAAGCCGCCAGGATTCCAATTTCTTTGAAGAGCCGCCAAAATAAACTATTGCTAAAATAACAAAAAGCGGCAAAATAAAAATTAGATTGTATAATAATAAATAAAGAATTCCTTGAATTCTGGTACATTTTTCTGCCAAGAGACAAAGAACGCCTAAATAAATTCCGCCAGTGCATGGCAATTCAAAAACAGCCACAAAAAAACCCAAAACAACTGCCCCAGGAATGGAAGCCCGATGAATATATCTTTCTAAAAAAGGCCTTTTTGATTCCGGAATAGCTAAAGCAAAACCACGGCCGTACCAAAAAACATCTTTTAAATTTACCAATCCTAAAATAATCAATAAAACAGCGGCAATTTTAGAAATAATTGGTACTAAATTTAAGGAGGCAAAAATTTGCAAAATCCCTAAACCAGCCAAAAAATAAACAATAAAAACTGTAAAAATATAAACTAAACCGACCCGCAAAGCTCTTTTAGGCGAACCAATTAAAATCAAATAACCTAAAAGAAAGATCAAAACCGCAAAAGCACAAGGATTGATTGAATCAATAGTCGCCGCTCCGATAACAACCGGAATAGTTAAGGATGAAAAACTCATTTTCTTTTTTTAATCAATTTAACCAAGCCAAAAAGTAAAATTATGCCTAATAATATAATAATCAACCAGCCAACAGTTGCCTGTTTTTTGTTGCCTGAGGGAGTTGAAAATGGGACGTCTGTTCCGGCCAACAATTTTTTCCTTGGCGACGGACATTTTTGATTTAAACAGCGCAGAAACTCATTTCTAATCTGTGAACCAGTGAAATCATCATAACCGATAAAAACTTTATCACTAATAAAGATGCCTGGCACCGCCATTTCGACAGAATCAAGACCATAAGCATTAGCTAAAGTAAAATAGAGTTTTCTGTTTTCCTGATTGTTGAAAACTTCAAAGTTGACCAAGTTTAATGATGGATAGGTGTCTTTTAATTGTTTTAAAAATATTTCGGCCCGGCCACAAGCTGGACAATCTTGATCATAAAAAAAATATAAATCAACACGATTAATATCGGCTAAAGAAATCTTCGCTGCTAAAAATCCGCAAAAAACTAATAAAAATAAAAACAAAATTTTATTTCTCATAAATCAGAAAGGCTAAAATAAATCGGCAGGTTTAGGTTTTTGGCCCAACCATATTTCCCTTCGATTTAAATCTCTCGATCTGAATCTCCATCAGAATAAAAACGACCACTAAAAGAAAAAACAGATGATAAAAACTACAATTTGGAACATAAAGATTATGCCATCAACAATTTTTATTTTTTATATTTTATATTTTATTTTTGATCTTATTTTGGTGCCGAGGGTGAGAATCGAACTCACAACGCAAGGATTTTCCTTTATTTACTTAGGTTGCCCTAAGGATCGGACTATCTCTTCACCCGTCCCACTAAAGCAGGATCGGGGGCTGGGCACTATTTGCTAGATTATTGTTGGGGCTCACTAGCTAGTCTCTACGCCTTCCTTAATACCTATGCCCATTAAGGCTTGGTTCGGGATTACCCTTATTATTCGCTTCGCTCGAAATCACAAAGTGATTTTAGGGCTTCCCCGATTTCACCCAGTTTTTAACCCCGAATTACTTCGGAGTGGACCGAAAATCAGTCCTTCGCTCTACCACTGAGCTACCTCGGCTCTGTCGCCTTGCACAAATTTTAAACTTTAAACGATAAACTATAGACAATTTTACAAAATAAATACCAAAAAATCAATTAGAGTCTATGGTTTATAAAAGTTTAGAGTTAAGTAATATTGGGCTTAGCCCGACCACAACAGGAAACCATCTCAACCCACCAGTTAAAGTAATAGAGTTAAACCAATTCAAACTTTCTCTATTATCTTACCAAATTTAATTCATAAATCCAAGAAGAAAAATCTTAAAAAGTGAGATTCGGCAGGCGTGGAAAAGCCCCGCCCGCCTGACGGCGGGCGGGGCGAAAATTCCGTCCGATAACAAAGGAAAGGGTAAAGTTTAATTTTTCGGACCTAAATGTTGAAATATTCGCTTAAATAA
>CAYVCK010000017.1:0-13261 GCA_964450195.1 uncultured Gammaproteobacteria bacterium | reverse complement strand
CAAGGTCATTTTTCGCTTGACCCCGAAGTAGTCCGCCGGACTGGCGGATCACTTTAGTGGAGAGAGAAGTTTTTTTGGTGGTTGACAAGAACGTTCTCTTTCGGGGTGATTTGATTGCGCTGTTAAAAAACGCTTCAGGTTCAGGGATTAAGGTGGTTGTTCCTCGAGCGGTTTTTGAGCAGATTGAAAGATCAGCCTTGAAATATCAAGCGAAGAAGGACCGTGACGATAGGAATGGTCAGATATCCTTAGCAGTTTATCCAGTTCTTCTTGAGATGACAAAACTACAATGGTTAGTCAACGGCTCAAGCGGGAGTGGCCTGGTTCACAAAATCGCTGATAAGCCAGTCTATCAAAGGGTTGGCAGGACTGATTTCGGAGACGTCCGGATTATGGCCACGATTTTCAAATTAAGAGAGCACCATCCCGGAGCGAGGGTTATTCTATTCACCCTAGATCAGGGACTTCAGAAATTGGCTTGTTCACGTCGAATTCCGGTGATTTGCGCTTTGCGAGAAGAGGACGGAGTACTGAAGGCCAAAAAGGTTTTTTGGAGATGGACTCGTGAAAGGGGACAGAAACGCGCGGAGGCGATAAAAGAGAGCTTCCCTATCAACAAGATTTAGTTTTTCTTAAGGGTGGACAATGGTTCACCCTTTTTCTTTTTTTATATTCTGTTATAATTTATCTAGAAATTATAGGTTTAAGCAAGTCACAAATTGATAATTGAGAAATTGAAAATTGATTGAAAATTGGTTATTGAAAATTGAAAAATTTGTACTATTATTTATTCTATGTCTATTGATCTAATGGACAAAGTTGTATCGTTGTCTAAAAGAAGGGGGTTTGTTTTTTGCCAATTTTATTCCCGCCGTAGCGGGATTATAAAATTGAGCATCCGCCGAAGCGAAGCGGGGGCGGACCAAAGAGACTAATATGGAGAAAAAGATGGAAAATATAATATCGTTGTCTAAAAGAAGGGGGTTTGTTTTTCCGGGCAGTGAAATTTACGGCGGTTTGGAGTCAATTTATGATTACGGGCCACTCGGCGTAGAATTAAAAAACAATATCAAAAAAGCCTGGTGGCAGGAAATGACGTGTGGATATCAAAATATTGTTGGCCTTGATACGGCAATTTTAATGCATCCTAAAACATGGGAGGCCTCGGGTCATTTAAAAGGTTTTTCCGACCCTTTGGTCGAATGTAAAGTTTGCCATAAGAGATTTAAAGCTGATGAAGCGAGCAAGTCTTGTCCTGAATGTCAAGGCGAGCTGACAGAGGCAAAAATGTTTAATTTAATGTTTAAGACCTTTGCTGGGTCGGTTGAGGATACTTCCTCAACAATTTGGCTTCGACCAGAAACCGCCCAGGGTATTTTTGTTAATTTCAATAACATCCGTCAGGCAGCCAGATTAAAACTGCCTTTTGGCGTGGCGCAGATTGGTAAGGTTTTTCGCAACGAAATTACCACGGGCAATTTTATTTTTCGGACCCGTGAATTCGAACAAATGGAACTAGAGTTTTTTGTTAAGCCAGATGAAGCAGAAAAATGGTATAAATATTGGCAAGAAAGAAGGATTGCTTGGTATTTAAAGCTGGGTCTTAAAAAAGAAAATCTCAGGTTGAGAGATCATAGAAAGAATGAACTAGCTCATTATGCCAAGACCTGTTCTGATATTGAATATCGTTTTAGTTTTGGCTGGGCAGAAATTGAAGGCATTGCTAATCGGACAGATTTTGATCTGAAAGCGCATTCAAAAATTTCTGGTCAGGATTTGTCATATTTTGATGAAGAGACAAAAGAGAAATATTTTCCTTATGTTATTGAGCCTTCAGCTGGCGTTGAGAGACCCCTTTTGGCCTTTTTAGTTGATGCTTATACTGAGGTAAAAGGCGGTCGGACAATCACCACTAAAGCAACCAAAGAAAGGGAAGTGATTTTAAAATTAAATAAAAAATTAGCCCCAGTCAAAATCGCGGTTTTGCCATTAGTGAATAAAGAACCATTGAAAAAAGTTGCTCAGGAAATTTATGAAAACTTAAAGAGATATTGGCTTATCCAATATGATGAAATTAGTTCTATTGGTCGGCGTTATCGTCGCCAAGATGAAATTGGCACCCCATATTGTCTAACTATTGATTTTGAATCTTTAGAAGATAAAAGGGTCACGGTTCGTGACCGGGATACAATGAAACAAGAAAGAATTAGCATTGCTGAACTTAGAGATTATTTTAGAGAAGTTTTTGATTTGAATTGATAATAAAATTAGCTCGGGCAGTTGCTTCAAAAAGACGCAGTTGCTCTGGTTTTACCGAATTTTGACCTTCATCCCCGAGCACTGCTTGACGCTCGCCGCGCCGTAGAACTCAAATACCTAAAAAACTCTTTCTTGACGCGGCTGCGCGACGCTTTTTTCAGTCAATTGCCCTGCGCTCAAATAATTTTTACCTTGCTCTTGATTTTTTAATAGATTTAATTATAATAAAGTATGAATTACGAAGACGGATTTAAAGAAATAGAACAACTTTGCCAAAAAGGTGAAATCGAAAGATCTATAGTTCTTTTACAAGGGATTGAAAAACAAGCTAAAAAGGAGGAAAATATGGCTATTTTGTTGAAAGCCTGGCAATGGTTAATTCGGGTTTATCAATATCAAGGTTGGTTGGATAGGGCGATTGGAATAGCAGATACTGCTCTTAAATTGATCAAGGATAAAAATTCAGCTGGTTATTGTGACATTTTAAGACGCAGAGGTTTTATTTATTATCTTAAGGGCAATGCTCAACAGTTTCTTTTAGATGTTAATTCTGCTTTAGAAATAGCAGAAAAGAATAATTATGAGTTGGAGCGAGCTGGTTGTCTTGGTGTTTTGGGGATCTATTATCAGGATACCGGACGTAATTTCGAGAAAGCCTTAGAGTATCTTGAAAAGGCAAGAGAGATTAGAAGATCGTCTGGTGATACGGAAGGTGAGGCCAAAGTTTTAATCAACCTTGGAACGCTTTACAGGGGTAAGGAAAATTTTTTTGAATCCAAACGTTATTTAGAAAGAGCGATACAAATTACTAAAGATAAGCGGCTCAAAATAAATTGTCATCTCGAATTGGGAAGAGCTATTCATATTCTTCAAAACTATCTTTTGGAGGCAAAAAAAGAGGTTGAATTAGCTTTACAACTTGCTTTGCCAACCCGCTTTGTTAATGAACAAGCAGATTGTTATCGTGAATTGGCAAGAATTACTTTTGAAGAGGGCGATAAAGAAAAAAGTCGTGATTATTATCAAAAAGCGCTTGAGATCTATAAAAAATATGGATATTCTGCTAAGGCCGAAGCGATCGAGGAGGAAATCGCCAAGAGGTTCTAGGTTTTAAAGGGGTGCCGTTTTTATTAGGCACCCTTTTTTCGACTGATTTTTTATGTTGAAAACAAAGCAAATCACCCTCTCTAATGGTTTAAAAATTATTTTTGTTCCGCAAAAGAATACTCAAGCCATTACAACTTTGGCTCTTTTGCCGGTTGGTTCACGTTATGAAACGTCGTCTCTTAATGGCGCTTCTCATTTTATTGAGCACATGTTTTTCAAGGGGACAAAGCGTCGGCCAAGTAATTTAGCTATCGCGCAGGAATTAGATAGTTTGGGGGCTGAATACAATGCTTTTACAGCCAAAGATCACAGCGGTTATTGGGTCAAAGCCAAGAGTCAGCATTTAGACAAAGTTTTAGATATTCTTTCGGACATAATTTTTAATTCTCTTTTTGAGCCGAAAGAATTTGAAGGGGAGCGCGGGGTAATTTTAGAAGAAATTAAAATGAGAGAGGATAACCCTATGATGCATATTGAAGATTTTTTTGAGGAAACTCTTTATGGCCAACATCCTTTAGGTCGGTTGATTTCTGGCCAGGAGAGGACGATTAAAAGGGTTAAAAGATCGGACATTCTTTCTTTTAAAAATAAATTCTATCAACCGGAGAATATCTTATTAGTTTTAGCTGGCAATATCAAAGAAAACCAAAAAGATCTGGTGAGAAAATATTTTGGCGAAATAAAGGAGGGGAGCAAGAGAAAAATTGCTTTTTCTCGTTTTAAAAATTTTTTTTCTGGTTCGCGTTTATCTCTTTTGCCAAAGGCAACCAAACAGGTTCAGATTGCTTTGGGCGTGCCGGCTTATTCTTATCTTCATCCTGATTACGAGACCCTGATTATCCTCTCGATTATTTTAGGCGGTAATATGAGTTCACGATTATTTAATGAGGTGAGAGTAAAAAGAGGATTGGCCTATTT
Organism: uncultured Gammaproteobacteria bacterium; assembly: GCA_964450195.1. Classification (GTDB taxonomy): domain Bacteria; phylum Patescibacteriota; class Patescibacteriia; order UBA2591; family CALHIP01; genus CAYVCK01. Next base: position 8,977 of record CAYVCK010000017.1, on the reverse strand, counting down.
TATTGCTACCGAAGTTGGCCCCTATCAAGATGTTGGTAGTTTTGTTATTCGAGCTGGTTTAGATAAAGAAAGAATCTTTGAAGCCTTAGAGGTTGTTGTTGAGGAACTAAAAAAAATAAAAAAACAAGGCGTGACGACTGAAGAACTTTTTCGGGCCAAGGACTATTTTGAAGGCAAGTTATTACTTGGTCTTGAAGATTCGGCCGATGTCGCGGCTTGGTATGGCAAGGCTAAGCTATTGTTGGGTCGACTTATTACTCCGGAAGAAAAAATTAAAAAAATTAAACAGGTTAAAAGAGAAGATGTCCAGAGGGTGGCTAATAAACTTCTCAACAGGAAGGATTTGAATTTAGCCATTATTGGTCCCTTTAAAAAGCGTCAGCCATTCTTGCGGATTTTAGAAAAAGCATTATAATCTAATTATATGAGTGAAGGGCAAATTTCAAAATCATCAGATGTTCAGACGATTAAAATTGACCCCTGGTCAGTTATTAAAATTATTCTTATACTTATTGGTTTTTTTATATTATATCTTATTCGTGATGTGATTTTGGTTTTGATCGTTGCCATTATTTTAGCCGCGGTCGTGAGTTCCATCGTTGATACCTTAGAAAAAAGAGGTATTCACCGGGGGTTCGGGGCGCTATTTGTCTATTTATTACTGCTGGCTATTTTAGCCGCGGTGGTTGTTCCGCTCGTGCCACTTATTTCTCATCAGTTTAATTATTTAATTGGTCGTTTGCCGGCTTATTATCAAGCCATTGCTCAATTCTTAAAAGTAGAACAAAAAGTAGAGTTTAATTTTTGGCAGGAGTTTTTTAAAAACTGGTTTGGTGGTTTAAAAATCAGTGGGACAATTTTTGATTTGCTTGGCTCGGTTATTGGTTGGATTTTTGTTGTTTTTCTGGTTTTTGTTATCGCTTTTTACATGTCGGTGCAAAAAAATCTCCTACGGGAAACCCTAAAATTTCTTTTGCCAGTTAAATATAAAGAGAGATTGGCTATTGCTTTTGATCTGGCCCAAAGAGAAATTGGGGAGTGGTTAAGGGGACTTTTTATTCTTTCTCTTTCAGTGGGTTTAATGGCTTTCATTGGTCTTACTATTTTAGACGCTCGTTATGCTCTTCTTCTTTCAGCCGTGGCAGGATTGACAGAAATTATTCCCTGGATTGGTCCCTGGCTGGGCGGGGCAATAGCTGTTATGGTGACTTTTGTCTACTCGCCAATTAAAGCTCTATTAGTGGCTGCTCTTTTTGCTGTTATTCAGTTGATTGAAAACCATTTTTTAGTACCACAGGTAATGAAAAAATCAGTTGGTTTAAACCCCCTACTGGTGATTATTATTCTTCTAATTGGCGGAAAATTGGCTGGGCCAGTGGGAGTTTTTTTGGCCGTACCAATTGTCGTTATTGCCCGGATATTTGTAAGAGAGTATTTAATTTGTCAAAAACTCAAGTCCTAAAACTTAAATTTTTATTTTTTGATTTTTTATATGGTTTATCCTTCAGGTAAAAAAAATGTTTTAGTGACTGGCGGAGCTGGTTTTATTGGTTCACATCTTTGCGATGAGTTGGTTAATGAGGCTCATGTTGTTTGTTTAGACAACTTTTGCGGCAGTAATATCCGAAATATTGAACATCTGCTTCAGAATCCCAATTTTCGCTTTGTTAAACACGACATTAATCAAGCGATTGATCTGGAAAATTTGCCGGAATTAAGAGATTTTAAAATTAAATTTCAGGGTTTTCAGGAGATTTATCATCTTGCTTGTCCAACTTCAGCGAAGAATTTTATGAAGTTGCGAATCGAGACATTAAAGACTAATGCTTTGGGAACAATTAATATTTTAGAAATAGCGAAAAAACACAAAGCCAAAATATTGCTTACTTCTTCGGCTGTTGTTTATGGTCCCCGTCAAGAAGAAAAACCTTATTTTAAGGAAACTGATTTTGGCAGCGTTAATTTTATCAGTCCCAGGGCTTGTTATGATGAAGGGAAAAGATTCGCCGAAACTTGTTTTATTACTTATCAAGAGATGTTTGACCTAGAAGTGAAAATCGCTCGGGTTTTTAGAACCTATGGTCCGAGGATGCCGCTTTTTGATGGTCAGATGATTGCTGATTTTGTTTTGCAGGCTTTAAGTAATAAGCCATTGATTATTTATGGCCACGAAAACTTTTCTACCTCTCTTTGCTATGTCAGCGATATGATTGAAGGTTTAAAAGTTTTTATGGCCTCAGAAGTAACCGGCTCAATAAACTTTGGCTACCCGGGAGAATATAAATTAGTTGAGGTCGCCCAGAGGATTGTTCAATCAACTGGCTCGCGCTCAGAAATCGTTTTTAAGCCGCCGCTTCTTTTTATGACTCCCCAGGGTTTGCCCGACATAACCTTAGCCAGGGCAAAATTAAATTGGTTTCCCGTTGTGACCCTGGCAGGAGGACTGAAGGCAACAGTCGAGGATCTCAAAGTTAAGCGAATGCTTTTAGAGCCGTTTTTGGTTGAATATGACAAAGAATTACGATAGAGATTCAGAGAGTAATCCAGTAGTAATTCGATTGTTAATTTGATAGCAATTTTATTTATGAGATTCATCCAAATTCTTCTTATCATCTTAATTGTTTTAATCATCTGGCAAATTTTTCGAAAATATAAGGCTAAGAATTTTGGCCTTTTGGCTTTTTTTAGCTGGTTAATTTTTTGGCTACTTGTTTCGGCGGCGATTCTCTGGCCAGATGTAAGCAGTTTTTTGGCTCATCTTTTGGGCGTTGGTCGCGGGGTTGATTTGATGATTTATTTAGCCTTATTTTTTATTTTTTATTTTCTTTTTTATTTTACGGTTAAAATTTATAAATTTGAGCAAGATCTAGCAAAAATTGTTCGTCATCTTACTCTTAAAGAAAAAGAGAAAAAAGAGGACTAATTTATTTATGACCGATTTAATCAATAATCCTTTCGAAGGGGAGAAAAGAAAATCATTTTTTGACCGTTTGCCCGCCTGGCTTTCTTTAATTTTTGATTTTATTAAAATAGTTATTATTGCCCTGGTTGTAGTCTGGCCTATTCATCGTTGGATTATGCAGCCATTTTTAGTTAAGGGACCATCAATGGAGCCGAATTTTTATGATCGAGAATATTTAATTATTGAAGAGGTGACTTATCATTTTCGGGCACCCGAAAGGGGAGAAGTGGTTGTTTTTCGTTCACCGCAAAACCGGCTGGATTGGCTTATTAAAAGAGTGGTCGGATTACCGAATGAGAGAATTGTTATTCGGGATGGCAGGGTTTATATTTTTAATGAAAAACATCAAGATGGCCTGGAATTAAAAGAGGATTATTTGTTTCCCGGCCTTCGGACGCGAGGCGAAATCGAGATTATTCTTGGAGAAAACGAATATTATCTTCTCGGTGATAATCGTAATGTTAGTCTTGATTCAAGGGTTTTCGGGCCGGTTGAGCGAAAATTAATTATTGGTAAGACCTGGATTCGCGCTTGGCCATTAGCCAGGGCGGCTAAATTTTCCTTTCCGATCTATGAAAGTTTTTAATTTTTTATCATTATTTATCTTTATATGTCACCACGAAAAAAGAAGATCTTAAAGCGTGGAAAAAGATATCAACGAGCGAGAAGGTTGCCTTTAATCAAAAAAGAGGAAAAATATGTACCTCACATTCTGCGTGGTATGAAAGACATTCTGCCGGCTGATCAAATCTATTGGGATTTTGTTCTAAAGAAGATGGAAGAAGCGGTTCGTTCTTATGGTTTTAGCAAAATCACTTTGCCAATTTTGGAGGATAAAAAGTTGTTTGAGAAAGGAACCGGCCGTACGACAGAGATTGTTGAGAAACAGATGTTTAATTTTAGTGATCAGTCAGGGACGCCTATTGCTCTGCGACCGGAGGGGACGCCTCAATTGGTGAGAGCTTATATCGAACAGGGGATGGACAACCTCCCTCAGCCGGTCAAACTTTACCATTTTGGTCAGAGGTTCAGATACGAGCGGCCGCAATCAGGAAGACAGCGTGAATTTTGGCAGTTTGACATTGATATTTTGGGTTCTGAAAAACCGATTGTTGATGCTGAAATATTACTTTTGCTTCAGAACATCTTTCAGGAATTGGGTTTAAAGATCAATTTTGAAATTAACAGTCTTGGTTGCGAAAATTGTCGTAAAGTTTATCGCAATAAACTCGTTGCTTATCTCGGGGGGCGGCGGAATAAACTTTGTCCTGACTGTCAGAAGAGATTAGAAGTGAATCCTTTAAGAGTTTTGGATTGTAAAGAACAAACTTGCCAATTTTTTCTTAGCCAATCACCACAAATTATTGATTGGCTCTGTGAGGAATGTCGGGCTCATTTTACGCGGCTTTTAGAATATCTTGATGAGTTGGAGATTATTTATTCTCTAAATTCACGAATCGTGCGCGGACTTGATTATTATACAAAAACCGTTTTTGAAATTCTGCCCAAACGAGTAGATAAACAGAAAGATCAGCAATTAGAAGCTCAACCGGCCCATGAAATAGTAAGAGGGCAGATTGCTTTAGGCGGCGGTGGTCGCTACGATAATTTAGTGGAATTTTTGGGTGGTCGCTCGACGCCAGCCTGTGGCGTTGCTCTGGGATTAGAGAGAATTATTGAAGAGTTAAAAGCTCAGAGTGCGAAAATTCCAAAAATTAAAAGCCCACAAATTTTCGTCGCTCAGATTAGTGAGATTGCTCGATCCACGGCTTTGAAAATATTTGAGAATTTACGCCAGGAAGGTTTTCGGGCGACCCACAACCTGAGTAAAGACAGCTTGAAAACACAATTAGAAATTGCCAACAAGCTTAAGGTAAAATTTTCTTTGATTATTGGTCATCAGGAATTTCTTAATAAAACAGTGATTATTCGAGATATGAATTCAGGTAATCAAGAAATAGTTGATCAAGCAAAAATTGTTCGGGAGATAAAGAAAAGATTAAAATAAATATATATGTTGATTGGCCTTTACACTCTTGGCTGTAAATTAAATCAAGCCGAATCACGGATTCTCGAAGAGGACTTAGAAAGAAATGATCTGACTGTGGTTTCTTGGCCAAGCGAAGCGCCGCTCTATATTGTGAACGCTTGCTCAGTTACGGCTAAAGCAGAACATGAAACCAGACAGATTGTTTCTCAAATTAAAAGAAAATTTCCAAAGAGCCATCTTTTAGTTACTGGTTGTTTTATTGATTCGAATAACAAATTAGTTGACGATTGGGAGCATAATAAAAAAAGAGTAGTTCAGCATTGTTTGGAGGTGGGGAGAAGAAAAATGGCGCGGAGGTCAGATAGCCAATCAAGGCTGGGCATAAATAAAAAGAGAACAAGGTTTTTTATTAAAATTCAAGACGGCTGCAATAAATTTTGTGCCTACTGTCTTGTACCCTATTTGCGAGGTCGGTCGAGAGGTAGGCCGCCAAAAGAAATTTTAGACGAGATCAAAAAATGCGAGAGAAGGGGAGTAAAAGAAATTGTTTTAGTCGGGACCAATATTGGAGAATACCAATATAAACTCAAAACTCAAAACTCAAAATTCAAAATTCAAAATTCCCCAAAGAAAAGCCTTCGACTTCCCGCGGGGCAGGCAAAAATCAAAAATTTTGGTTTGGTTGGTTTATTGAAAATGATTTTGGCGGAAACTAATATTTTAAGGATTCGATTGAGTTCATTGTGGCCTTCAAAAATAACCAGAGACCTACTTGAACTTTTTAAAAATAATTTGAGACTTTGTCCGCATTTTCATCTTTCCATTCAGAGCGCTTCTGATCGGATTTTGAAATTAATGGGACGCGATTATAATAGAAAACAGTTAGAGAAAATAATTAATGAAATCAAAAAGGTGCCAGATGCTATTTTAACCGCTGATTTTATTATTGGTTTTCCGGGCGAGACCAGTAAAGAATTTCAAGAAACATATCATTTTGTTCAGAAACATCTCTTTTTTCGGCCCCATATTTTTCGTTACTCAATTCGACCTCGAACTAAGGCCGGGGTGATGGCCGGTCAGATTGCCAATCGGCTTAAAAAAAGGCGAAGCCAAAAGTTGATTAGCCTTGCCAAAAAAATAAGCAAGAATTTGCGTAAAAAATTTTTGGGTAAAAACTATCTTGTTCTCTTTGAAGAGAAAGTTGGTGAATTCTGGCAGGGCTTGACCCCAAATTATCTAAAAGTTTTTGTCAGGAATAATAAAGACTTAAAAAATCAGATTTACCAGGTAAATCTAGTCAGCCTTTTCAAGGACGGGGCAAAGGGCAGAATTACTCATTAGTTTTTTTTAGTTGCACTATCTATACTCAGCTCGGCAACGAAAATCCTATTGATACAAGTTGTTATCAAATTAGTTAGCGGTTAATAATATGCAAGAGACAAAGAAAGATTCAAAAAGAATAACATCTCGTGAGCAGGACTATGCCCAGTGGTATCTTGATGTCATTGCCGCGGCCGATCTGGCAGAATACGCTCCGGTTAAAGGTTGTATGATCATTAAACCTTACGGTTATTCAATTTGGGAAAATATTCAAAAGATTTTAGATGAGAAATTAAAAGCAATCGGAGCAAAAAATGTTTATTTCCCCATTTTTATTCCTCAAAGTTTATTAGTCAAAGAGGCAAAACATGTAGCTGGTTTTGTCCCCGAGTGTCTGGTTGTCACTCAGGCCGGAGGCAAAGAGCTATCAGAGCCTTTAATTGTTCGTCCCACCTCAGAAACGATTATTTATGAAGCATTCTCCAGGTGGATTAAGTCTTATCGTGACCTGCCATTAGTGATTAATCAGTGGGCGAATATTGTTCGCCGGGAACTTCGGCCTCGTTTATTTTTACGGACGACTGAATTTCTCTGGCAGGAAGGACACACAGCTCACGCGACAAAAAAAGAGGCGGAAATTAAAACCCAGGAGATGACAGAAGTCTATAAGTCATTTATTGAAGATTGTCTCGCCATACCAGTTATGGTTGGGATTAAAACCGAAGCAGAAAAATTTGCTGGGGCTGAAAAAACATATACTCTGGAAGGAATGATGCAAGATAAAAGAGCTTTACAGCTCGGCACCTCGCACTTGCTCGGTCAAAATTTTGCTAAAGCTTTTAATGTTAAATTTCTTGACAAAAATAATAAAAAACAATATGTTTGGCAAACAAGCTGGGGGGTAAGCACTAGACTGATCGGATCTTTAATTATGTCTCACAGTGATGATAAAGGACTTGTTTTGCCGCCGAAGATAGCCCCGCTTCAGGTGGTAATTATTCCGGTTTGGACCAAGCCAAAGGAGAAAAATTTAGTTTTAAAGAAAGCTGAATCAATTAGGCGCCATATTGCTAAATTAGGTAAAACATCGGTGGAAATAGACAGAAGGGAATTGGTGCGTCCTGGTGCGAAATTTTTTGAATGGGAAAAACGAGGGGTCCCTTTGCGTTTAGAAATTGGACCAAAAGATATCGCTAAAAAGTCAGTCGTTGTTGTCCGACGCGATACGAGCGAGAAAAAATCAATTAGCGAGAAGGAATTGATTAAATATGTCAGAGAAGCCAATCGGCTAATGCAAAAATCCCTCTTTTCTAAAGCTCTATCTTTTCAGAAGAATAATTCCTATCTAATTGACTCCTGGGAGGAATTTAAGAAAATAATGGTCAGAAAGCCTGGTTTTGTCCAGGCTCATTGGTGTAGCCGTTCAGATTGTGAGACGAAAATCAAAGAAGAAACCGGAGCCACGATTCGACTGGTGCCTTTTGATCAAAAAAGAGAAAAGGGGAAATGTTTTCTTTGCGGTCAGACTTCCAACGGTCGAGTAATTTTTGCTAAAGCTTATTAAGCTTTTAAAGGACTGCTCCAATGAAACAAAATTGCCTTTTTTGTCAAATTGCTAAAAAAGAAATCAAAAGCAAGATTGTGGCTAAAGACGAGAAAATTATTGCTTTTAAAGATATTCATCCGGTCGCGCCGATCCATATTTTGATTGTGCCCAAAAAACATATTCCTTCTATTGCTGCTTTAAAGAAAGAAGATTTAGAATTGGTTTCAGAAATGATTTGGCTAGCTAAGGGATTAGCAGAAAAACTGGGCATTGCTCAGTCTGGTTATAAATTAATGTTCAATTCTGGTTCGGATGCCGGTCAAGTCGTTGACCATATTCATTTACATTTGGTTGGCGGTAAAAAGCTGGAAAAATGGCCGGTCTGAACTTGAAAACTCAAAATTCTAAATCCGAAGTCATAAACAAATTTCAAATTCCAAAATCCAAAATTCAAAATGTTTAGAATTTAGGAAATTAGAATTTAGATATTGTTTAGAGTTTCGATATTCGAATTCTGAATTTTTTAAATATTACTATTATTACTATGTTATGGCTAAATTTAGTGTAAAAGTAAACAAAGACGAATGTATTGGTTGTGGGAGTTGTCAGGCGGTTTGTCCGGCCAATTTTGAAATCGGTCAAGACGGTAAAGCGCAACCAATTAAGACAGAAGTCGAAGAGTTGGATTGTAATCAAATTGCGGCTGAGAATTGTCCAGTTCAAGCAATTAGTGTTAAACCCTTGGAAAATAAAAAATAAAATATTAAAAACCAGATAGGCACTCGCTTTGTTCGCGCACTATCTCCCTTCGGGCAGCCCCCAAAATTTTTTGGGAGCTGGGTCGTCTCGGTTTCGTACCCTATCTGGTCCAGCCTCCTAACCGAAGGTTTGGGGGCTGTCGGAATTTCAATTTTGAAATTCCGAGACGATAAAAAAACACAAATTTAAAAATGTAAAAATTTTTTAGCCTTACATTTGTGTTTTCAGTATTTTATTTTTGGTTTTTTTACTTTTAATATGAAATTTCTTAACCCAAAAATAAAAAAAGCTATTCTTTTAGGCAACGAGGCATTAGTAAGAGGAGCGCTTGAGGCTGGCCTTAGTTTTGCCACTACTTATCCAGGCACACCGGCTTCAGAAATCGGCGATACCCTGAGTA
>CAYVCK010000016.1:0-13424 GCA_964450195.1 uncultured Gammaproteobacteria bacterium | reverse complement strand
TTCGCCCGCCTGCCACGCCCGACATTGCCTTGACTGATTGTTTTTAAACCGTGTTAATTCTTGAAGAGTAGCTCAAAATTTACAGTTTCTATTTTTAAGTAAGCGGCAAAGTCAAGATGGGCGGGCCAAAGCCAATTGACAAAGCTAAATGAAATAAAGATAAGAATTTCTAAACAAGACTAATTAAAAAACAAAATATTATTGGCAATTGGCGGGCAGGTATATTTGCATCAGGTTTATGAATAATCAAAATCAAAAACAGTGTTACTTTTGTCTTAATAATATTGAAGAAATAGATTACAAAGAGGTTGAAACCTTACGTCGTTTTCTTTCTTCGTATCACAAAATACTACCCCGTCGCAAAAGGGGCACTTGTGCCAAGCATCAAAGAAAACTAACCTTGGCCATTAAAAAAGCGAGAATTATGGCCTTATTGCCATTTGTTAAACAGTAAAGGGCTTTAAATCTAGTAAAATTTTCTTCGCTTTTCTGGCTCGTAAATTTTCAAGATTTTTGGTATGCCAGGTAGTAAAAATTTGATAAGTCGCCAATGGCGACTAAAAAATAAAGATATTTTTCAGATAGAGATTTCCACTATTTGGTATATCTTAAAATGTTAATGAAGTTATAACTAATAATTAATCAAATTTCTACTACCTGGTATGGATATAAATGATCTTAAAAAGACTGGCATCGTTATCGAACTTGATAATCAGCCTTATCAAGTCATCGAATCCCAACATGCTAAAACTGCCCAACGACGCGCTTTTATTAGAACCAAGCTTAAAAATCTTATTAGTGGTTTAGTTAAAGAAAAAACTTTTAATACTGGTGATAAAATTAAAGAAGCGATTTTAGAAAAAGTTAAAGCTAATTTTCTCTATACTGATCAGGAAAATATCTATTTAATGGAAGAGAAAAATTTTGAACAGATTTCTCTTTCCCGAAGACAAATCTCGCCCAAAGATAAATTTCTCAAAGAGGGTTTATTGCTAACTGTTTTACTTTTTAACAACCAGCCAATCAACATCGAATTGCCCATCAAAATAGAGTTAAAAGTTGTTCAGGCGCCGCCCGGGATAAGAGGAGATTCAGCCACCAATATTATGAAAAAGGTTGTTTTAGAAAACGGCCTTGAAATTGATGCCCCGCTTTTTATCAAAGAAGGAGATAAGGTTAGAATTAATACGGAAACCGGAAAATATGTGGAAAGGGTTTAATTAAAAATTTAATTTATCTTTATGCCTTTAGAATTAAAACAAATTTTTTACGAAGCAATTACTGCTAAAGCCTCAGACCTTCATCTCGTGACCGGCCAACCGCCAACCTTAAGAATCGATGGCATCTTGCATTATCTAAAAGATCATCCACCAGTTGAAAGTCGCCAGATTATGGAAATGCTTGATAAAATCCTTAATGAAAAACAAAGGGAGGAAATTCTGCAAAAAAAAGAAGGTGATTTTTCATATCAATTTGAAAATCTCGCTCGCTTCAGAATTAATCTTTTTTGGGAAAGAGGAAGCCTCTCTCTTTCAGCCCGAATTATCTGGCCACACTTGCCAAACATGGAAGAAATCCAAATGCCTCCTGTTGCTTATGAGTTAGCCAAGAGTAAAGATGGATTAATTATTGTTACTGGTCCGGCTGGCTGCGGCAAATCAACAACTTTAGCCGCTTTTATTAATTATATTAATCAAACTCGGGCTTGTCGAATTATTACCCTCGAAGACCCAATTGAATTTATTTTTTCTTCTCAAAAAAGTATTATTGTCCAACGTGAACTGGGCAAAGATATGCTTTCTTTTGCCCAGGCCTTAAAACATGTTGTCCGGCAGGACCCGAATGTCATTATGGTTGGCGAAATGAGAGATTTAGAAACCGTCGCCTTAACCATCACTTTAGCCGAAACCGGGCACCTGGTTTTAGCCACCCTTCATACGCCAAACGCCGCTCAAACAATCGACCGAATTGTTGATGTCTTTCCACCTCATCAACAAACCCAAATCAGACTTCAGCTGGCTTTAGCCTTACGGGCGGTTATTGCCCAACAACTTTTACCCAAAATAGGCGGTGGCCGATTAGCGGCCAGAGAAATTTTGATTAATACACCGGCTCTGTCCACTCTAATTCGTGAAAATAAAATTGCCCAAGTTAAATCCACCCTTCAAACCGGTGGTAAATATGGCATGTTTACAATGGAACAAAATCTTCGTGAACTCTATCGAAAAGGCTTAATTTCCAAAGAAGTAGCAATTGCTCACGCCAGTTACCCAGAAGAAATTATCGCTGAGCTGGAGTAAATATAATCCAAATCTAGAAGTAATATCCGAATTAAAAATAGGCGCTGAGAAGCGCTTTTTGTTGTCAAAATTGGTTTTTTATGATAAATTAAAACTGAAATTTCTATCTAAATTTCTTAATCGTCATTTTTGATTTTTCATTTTTAAATTTTTAATTTTCCTGGCCCCTGTGGTGAAATGGATATCACATCAGTCTTCGGAACTGATATTAGAGGTTCGAATCCTCTCAGGGGCATTTGCCCCGTTAGCTCAATTGGTAGAGCAGATCCCTCTTAAGGATAAGGTCGCAGGTTCGAATCCTGCACGGGGCACCAGTATTAAACTTTCAGGAATTTTGCCGACTACGACTCTAAATTTTTAACAATTTTGGCATGTACCTTCATTTTCTTGGCACCGCCGGATATCATCCCGGCGAGACGCGACATACTTCATGTCTAATGATCCCGGAAAAAGGGATTATTTTTGATGCTGGTACTGGATTTTTTCGAGTCAAACCCCTGATCAAAACAAAAAAACTCCATATTTTTCTAAGTCATCTTCATGTGGATCATAATATTGGTTTAACCTATCTTCTCGAAGTTCTCTGGAAAACAAAGGTAAAAAAGGTAACTATTTATGCAGACCAAGAACAATTAGTCTATTTAAAGAAGACGCTCTTTGGTTCATTACTTTTTCCTCTCAAATTCAGTTATACAACTAAACCAATTAAAGATAATCAAAAAATCAATCTTTCTGGGTTAAAAATAATAAGCCGGGAATTACCTCATTATTATCCCGGCAAACTTTTTGGCTTTAAAGTGATTAAGAGAAAAAAATCTTTAGCCTATATTACTGATGCCCAAATGAGTGAGAAATATCTGAATTTTATTCAAGGGGTTGATTATTTAATTCATGAATGTAATTTTCCGGATAAATACAAACACTTGGCCAAAAAAAGCGGCCATACTTATACCAGCGCGATCGCTCAATTAGCTAAAAAGGCAAAGGTAAAGAAACTAATTTTGACTCATGTTAATGCCCGTCATCCTGGAGCTGATCCAGTTGGTCTTGAAAAAGCCCGACAAATATTTAAGAACACAATATTGGCTAAAGACAAAATGAAAATAAAAATTTTCTGAGGAATTATATAGAACAATAAAGGTCCCAGCCATAGAAATCGGGCTCTTTTATTTTTTAGTTAAAGTGTTCGCCATATCAGCTCAAAATAGGATTTATGGGTCTGTGATAACTCCCGACTTTCAATAACCATGATTAAATTTTCAAATCTAGTCGAAATAATGGCTATTTTATGACCAAAAATTATCTCTGTCGCGATAAAAGGAAAATTAGGAGGAGCGAGTTTAGAAAGACGGTTCTCTACAGTATCTTTAGCGAGAATTTTTCTGGCTGAAATTGAATCAGTGATAATTTGTCGGCTTTTTATACCAAGTTTAATCTTTTTTTGAATAATTGACCTCTCTATTCTTTTCTCGCTCATAAAATTCTGCCACTCTTTAGCGGAGGTAATGATTAAAAATTCTTTTTCGCCGGAATTAAAGATTTCTTCCCAAACTCTTTTGAAACCAATTCTTCCTTCATAAAAAGTAACCTTCGGTTTTATACTAGAAAAAACCCGCATTCGTCTTATTTGAGGCAAGATATGAGAAATATGCTTTTTTGTTCCCTCTAAAAAGGTTAATAATATTTCTGGGTCTTGAGCGGAAAAATAAGTTTTCCTCCCTTTTTGGGCATAAAAAAGTAGACCCCTTCTTTTAAGGTTATCTATAATCGGATAGATAGTTGTTCTTTTAAAAACGGCTTTCTTAGCAATCTCTGCCACGGTCGCCCGGCCCAAACAATAAGAAGCCAAATAAACCCTGGCCTCTTTTTTTGTAAAGCCCAAATTAATCAAAATGTTTTGCCAAGATTTTTTTATATCCATACATTCACATATTAGATGGTTTATCAAAAATATCAAGCAGATGTTGTCGAAATTTTAGACAAACAATACTGACATTGACTCGAGAGAGTGTAGAATGAAAACATGAAGGGTTAGTAAAAATTATTTCAATTTAATTATATGCGATACAGAAACACGCAAATCAAAAAATTAGCGAGACTATATAAATTTATAGAAGCATTAGCGCCAAGATTGCTTTATCACAATCTAAACCACCTAAAAGATGTAGCAAAAATCGCGAAGAAATATGCCTTACTCGAAGGGTTAAATTCTCAAGATGTTTTTATTTTGGAAACAGCCGGTTTATTACACGATATTGTTTATAAACCAAATGAAAATGATAACGAAGAAAAAAGTGTTGAGGCATCAAAAAATATTCTTTTAAAAGCAGGCTACTCTTTAGAGGAAATCGAAAAAGTATCAAAGTTGATTTTGGCGACAAAAATTCCAAGAAATCCTAAAAATATTTTAGAAATGATAATCTCTGATGCAGATTTTGACTATTTAGGTAGAGAGGATTTTTGGGAGAGGACAGAATTGTTGAGATTAGAAATGGAATTAGATAAAGAAAAATGGTACAGCGAGATAGAGCCAGATTTTCTTAATAAAATAAAATACTATACTGGGCCGGCCCGAACGCAACGCAAAGCCAAATTAGATGAAAATCTAAAAAGGTTAGAAAAGAATAAAGCCACGAACAACAAGATACTCGTTGCTGGCTGGTCTCTAACTAAAATGTGTAACTTAAAGTGTATTCATTGTTATGCTGCCTCAGGAAAACGAACCGAAGACGAATTGTTTTTAAAAGAAGCGATTAAAGTAGCAGACAAACTAAAACAAGCAGGGACAGCGGCGATCAATTTTGGCGGTGGCGAATGTTGTTTAAGAAACGATTTTATTCAACTCTGCCGATACCTTAAAAAACTTGGCCTTAAAATATCTTATACAACCAATGGGACAACTTTCAGATTTATAGAACCACATCTTAACCTTTTTCATGATATAGGTGTGAGTATTGATTTTGGAGAAGCCAAAAAACATGATTGGTTTAGAGGTGCTCCTGGAACATTTGATAAAGCAATTTCGACAATTAAAAAATTAGTGGCTAAAGGAGTGGACACGGAAATGGTTACCTGTTTAACGAAATTAAATTGTTCTAAGAAAGAGCTAAGAAAACTATATAATCTTGCCAAATCACTCGGCGTTGACTATTGGCGATTAAACAGATTTAGGACAAGTGGCCGGGGCAAAGATAGTAAAAGTTATTTAGCTTTAAGTAAAAATGATCTAAAAAATGCTTATCGCTTCTTAGCTAATTATGTAGATAATTCAGTTTCTGTGCCAGACCCCCTTTTTCGCGCTGCTTTCGGAGGTAAATATTTTATTGAAGGCGATCCTTCCGGGTTTACAACTTTTAGAATTCAGCCAAATGGCAAGGTAACTCCTTCTGTCTTTTTAGATATCAGTGGCGGAAATATAAAAGAAAAATCCCTCCACGAAATTATGGACTCAAATATTTTCAGAATGATAAGAAATAGAAATCCAAAAGGAAAATGCCTAAAATGTCCTTCTTATTCACATTGCCGAGGAGGCGATGCTGGCGCTTCCTTTTTGGAGTATGGTCATTTTAACGGACCAGATCCTCTATGTTGGTTGAATCTAAATAAAAAGAGGGCTGTGCCAGTAAAATATGCTCCCCAAAAATGGAACGTCCATGAACTATATTTATGCACTGTTTATGTACCAATTAACCAAACCAAGAAAATTAAATAATATGAAAGTTGAAACAGTAACTATTTCATTAACTAATCAATGCAATTATCGGTGCCCACATTGCTCTGTAAATGGCGGTGAGAAATGTTCTGATGAATTAAATCTTAATGAGATTGAGAATCTCTTAAATCAATTAAAAAAAATTGGTGTAAAAAAAATAGAATTGAGTGGCGGAGAGCCTCTATTAAGAAAAGATATATTTGAAATAGTAAGCCTGGCAAAAAGACTGCATTTTCAAGTAAAAATTTTAACCAACGGTTCTTTGCTCTCAAAAGAAAAGATAGATCTTTTGAAGAAAATGGGTTTAGATGGCCTTGGGATCAGTCTTGATGGTGCTACTTACGAAGTATATAAATATCTAAGACCAGTAACTGAAAACTCTTTTAAAAGGGTGTTAAGGAATATTAGAATCGCTTCTTTATCAGGGATGTTCACAAAAATCAATACAGTGGGGGTAAACGCTAATTTGAATGATATCCAGAATATAATTAATTTATGTGAAAAATACCAGGTCCAAGAATGCAGAATCTGTTATTTATCAAAAAGGGGAAGGGGTAAAAAATTAAATGGAGAGGTTGAGCCATTACTATGGCTAAAAACACTTAAAAAACTAAGGGTTAAAACAACTAAACTATATCTAGGTGTACCTTATGCTAAATTTCATGGTCGCTGTCTTTTAAAAGAGAGAATTCCCCTATTTATAACAAGCAATGGCTATGTCTATTCTTGCCTATTACAAGAAAAGGCTGTAGGTAATATAAGGCAAAATATAATAAAAAATTTAATAAAAAAAATAAAATTAAAATCATGCCTGCCTCTGAAAAAATATTATGATTTAAACCCTATTTGTCCTTTAAGAAAAATTTCGATTAATAAATTAAATGAAAATAAAAATTTTCTAAGTAAAATAAAAAAATGGGCTATATTAAACCCATCTCATCTTTAGAATGAGTCCTTCTTCAAGATCTCGGGTTGTCCGAAGAGGTAAAATCCATTTTAGACCCACTCGGCTCCTAACCTTCTTAGCCGGTCGACCATCTCTTTTATTCCCTCCTGAAGTCGTCTCATTTCTTCCCGGCACCCGGCTATGAGCTCAGAATTTTGTTTCTCCGCTGATGCGCTATTAAAACATTCTAACGTAGCTCTCACTTCACTTAAACGATTCAATAAGTCCAGTCGCGCTTGATCTATCGCCCTAATTGATCTTTCTCGTTTGCCTTTTTCAAGAATTTGCTCTATGGGACTGAACCGAGATCCAAATTGTCCGATTCGTCCCCCGCGCATAAGAGCAGATTAGTTTATTAACACTATTATTATACCACAGAATTTAACTCAAGACAAATTCTGCTGTGGATATGAGGTGGATAAATAACCCTCTAAAAGCCTGATTAAATCTTACTTTTAGAACCACTAATTAAAATCAGACTATTTTTCGTAAATAAAAAAACCCCCTCCCTTATCTTAAATATGGGACTTTTTATTTCATTTTTTTATTTAAAGCTGCAAAAATGATCTACCTCAAAGCGTCCTTTAAAGTTTTGCCAGCTTTAAATTTCGGCACCTTCATGGCCGGAATTTGAAGCTTTGCCCCGGTCTTTGGGTTAACACCCATTCGAGCCGCTCGGGACCTGACAGAAAAATTACCAAAACCAGCAATAGCCACTTCTTCACCCTTTTTAAGATTCTCAATCACAATATCAATAAAAGCATTTAAAAATCGGCCGGCCTCTGCTTTGGAACAACCCTTAGCTTTTTCTGTTAAACGAACAATAAGTTCTGCTTTATTCATAATTCACCTTTTAAACCATCAAAGAGAAATGATGGTTCTAAAAAGACCTTTTATTATTTAATCTAATTTTATTGTTTAATCGGCATGACTAAATAAAAATAATCCTCTTCAGCTTCTGAACGAATAATTGCTGGCGCTGCATCATTAACAATCTCTAGAATTATTTCTTGACCAACCAAACTAGAAAATCCATCTAAAAGATAATGATAGTTAAAAATAATAGTATTTGCTTCGCCGTCAACCTCGGCTGGCATCTCAAAAACGCTTTCCCCGATCGGACTATTGACTGAAGAAATTAAAACTGAACTTTTATTAATTTTTAAGGAAATATCATTAATCCCAATCCGAGAAAACATACTCACTGCCTTTATACCTCTTAAGAAAGCATCTTTTTCTGCTCTGACTTTTGTTTTAAAATTAGTTGGAATAATCTGTTGGTAATCTGGAAATTGACCGGCGATTAAACGAGAAATTATCTTTGTCTCCTGATAAACAAAAAGAATTTGATTTTCAGATGGATAAAACTCAACCTCTCCCTGTTCACCAATCACCCTAATTAATTCTTGGATAGTTCTAACCGGAATAATAAGATGAAGATCATCTTCCTTAGTAGCTTTTTTTGCTTCTATAACTTTCTCGGCTAAGCGATAACTATCTGTGCCAGCTAAAACAAATTTCATTTTTTCTTGAGAATTAGATTTAAAAAGAATACCACTAATTTCTATTCTTGTCTCAGTCGGCGAAATAAGAGACGCGATTTTACTTAGAGCGTTTTTAAAATCTTTAGCTTGAAAGATTATTTTTTCTTTTTTTACCACTGTTGGAATAAGTGGGAATTCTTCAGCTGAAATACATTTTATTTTCGCTTGACTCTTTTTCGATTTGATTTGAATTTCTGTATCAATTAACTGTAAAGTCAAAGGATCTTTTTCTAAGAGAGAAATATAATTAGTCAATATTTGACTCGGGATAGTAATTTTTCCTTCTTTTTCTACTTTAGCTCGAATTGAGGTAATAATCGCTATTTCTAAATTGGTCGTTGAAAGATTTAAAACCCCTGGATTAGCTTCAAATAAAATATTATTAAGAATAGGTAAAACTGTTTTACTGGAAGCGATTTTATTAACAATATTTAAACCTCGCGAAAGATTTTCTTGGAGAACTAATAATTTCATATTTTATTTTTATAAATTTAATAATAATAGAAGAAGGGAAAAATAGAAGAAAAATTGTTTTTCTAATTAAGTCCTTAAAGATATGAAAGATTAAAACTGTTAAGAAAAAAAGGAGAGAGAGTTTAAAAAATGAGGAGAAAATAAGTTGTTTTTTTCTTATTTTTATTTTAGCAGAAATTAAGTTGTTTAAAAGGTAATAATTTCACCTGTTATCCACAGGTTAATTTTGGGAAATTTTCCCTTTAAATAATTTAAATAAGGAGAGCCAAGCTAGGCATTGGAAGCAAGGAAAAAATGCCCCGATGAAAAAGGTAACACCCAGATAAATAATAAGACTTAAAATAAAAACAAAAAGAAAGGCGTTTGAGAGTCCGAGAAAATAGAAAAAAGAAGCTATTTTCAGAAAAAGTATACTGGTTAAAAGAAAAAATAAAAAAGTTCCTAGACCTAAAATAAAACTAATCAGGATTAAAACAAAAAATAAACTTAAAATAGAAAACCAATTCTTAATAAGGAAAAAGTAAGCATTTTTAATTGCCTGCCCAAAATTATTTTTCTCCAAAATAGCATAGAAAATGGCAAATTTAGTAATCAGAGGAATAGCTAAAGATAAAATAAAGAGAATAGGCAAAATAACTGTTAAAACCAAAATCAGATAAACTTTTTGGTTAATAATTTCAGCAAGGAGTTGGGGTAAAAAGAGATTAAAAATTAGAAAAATCAGCCCCAAGATTAGAAGATTCAAAAAAACACAGAAGAAGACAACCCCCAAAAAGCGAGTACTAGAAGCAATAATGATTTTGAGAGACAACTTTTTTTCTGGCTCTTGTTCAAAAAACTTTAACGTATTTATTAAAAAGATAGAGGCAAAGATAACTAAAGCTAAAAAAATAATTGCCATCAGAAAGAGAATGATCGCGTTTTGGATAGAAATCGAACTAACAATTTCAATTAGTTTAGAACCAAAAGAGATTTTTTCGCTCAATGGACCTTGGGAAAAATAATTAAGGAATTGTTTAGATTGGTTTAGAAAATTGACAAAAAAACTGATTTCCAGATTTACTAAAGGAGCGGCGAAAAAACCGTAGAGCCACAAAATAGGATTTTGCCGCGTGATTTTCCAGGCTGTTCTTAAAATTTCTTTTAACATGCTTAGTTTAAGGATTAGAAATTATTAAGCAAGAATCTTATTTAATTCTTCTTTTTCCAAGGTTTCTTCTATTAAGAGGATTTTAGCCAATTTTTCTAGTTTATCTTTATTTTTTTCAATAATTTCTTTTGCTTTAGTATAGCAGTTATTAATGAAGAAAAAGATTTCCTCATCAATTAATTGTGCCATCTTTTCTGAGTAATCTCGCTGTTCAGAAATTTCGCGGCCTAAAAATATAAGTGATTCCTTTTCGCCAAAAGTTCGAGGTCCGAGAGTTTTGCTCATGCCATACTCGGTGATAAGTTTTTTTACCATTCGGGTTGCTTCTCTTAGATCATTAGCTGCTCCAGTAGAAACTTCGCCAAAAATTGTTTCCTCAGCTATATAACCACCAAGCAGAGCGGTTAGATTATCTAAAAATTCTGATTTAAAGCGCAGATATTTCTCTTTTTCAGGTATTTTTAAAGTGTAACCAGCCGCAAAACCACGAGCAATAATGGAAACCTTTTGAACTGGATCAGCAAGAGGTAGGTTTTTGGCGACCAAGACGTGTCCTGCCTCGTGATAAGCGACAACTTTTTTTTCTTTCTCTGAAAGAATGTGAGACTTTCTTTCCGGGCCTAAAAGAACTTTTTCGACTGCTTCTAAAATTTCTTTTTCGTAGATTTTATCTTTTTCTCGGCGGGCGGCTAAAATTGCTGCTTCATTTGCTAAATTGGATAGATCGGCCCCTGAAAAACCAGGCGTCCTTTCGGCAATTTTTTTTAAAGAGACATTTTTAGCTAAAGGTTTACCGCGAGTATGGATCTTTAAAATCTCTTCTCGGTCTTTAATATCAGGCATATCAAGAATAATTCGTCGATCGAATCGACCTGGTCTTAAAAGGGCCGGGTCCAAAATATCGGGTCGATTAGTAGCGGCTAAAACCACTAAACCAATATTAGGTTCAAAACCATCCATTTCCACTAAAATTTGGTTTAAGGTTTGTTCTCTTTCATCATGAGAGCCGCCAAGTCCAGCTCCTCTTTGTCGGCCAACTGCGTCTAATTCATCAATAAAAACAATGGCTGGAACAGATTTTTTTGCTTTTCGGAAAAGTGATCGAACCCGACTGGCTCCGACCCCAACAAACATTTCTACAAACTCTGAGCCAGAGATGTGGAAAAAGGGCACATTTGCTTCACCGGCCACTGCCCTAGATAATAAAGTTTTACCAGTCCCTGGCATACCCATTAAAAGAACGCCTTTGGGAATTTTTGCCCCTAAAGCGGTAAATTTTTTCGGATTTTTTAAAAATTCAACAACTTCTTTGAGTTCTTCTTTTGCTTCTTTAACCCCAGCTACATCTTTAAAAGTAACTTTAGTTTTCTCGTCAGGTTTTATTTCCCGGGCTTGGCTTTCGCCGAAAAGAAGAGCCTGATTTCCAGCCCCCCGTGCTTGTCTAAAAATAAGAGAGAAGAAGACAATTATTAGAATGAGGGGTAGGACAAAAGGCAGGACAACAGACAAGAGGAGATTTTTTCCATTAGTGGGCGGAGGTTCAACAGAAAGGGTAATTTTTTCTAATTTTTCTTGGCTAATGTTGTAGTTTTTAAGAATAGTCAATAGCCCTTCGCTCGGTTCTTTAAAAGTAAATTGGTGCGTTCCGTCTTTAAGAAGAATTTTAATTTTGTTTTCAGTCAAGACAATTTTTTGGACTTTTTCTTCATTTATGACTTGGATAAAGCGGTCAAGACTAATTTCCTCAATTTTTGGGGACGGAGAATTAAGTAAACTAAAAATTCCGGCTATAATCAGAAAGACAATCAAAAAAATCAAGAAGTTTTTAAAAAGGATTTTCATAGGTTATTTTTGAACTTTTACTTCCCTTGAAGAGGGGGCTAGGGCTCGAATAGAAAGACCGAGGCGGTGATCATCAGGTTCTAGAGAAATAATTTTAAATTTTAAAACATCGCCAATTTTGGCAATTTTACTAATTTCTTTAACATTTTTTATTGGCTTATCTGATAATTCAGAAAGATGAGCCAGGCCGTGAATCTCAGAATCTAATTCGATAAAAAGACCATAATTGGTTATTTTAAAAACTTTGCCAGTCACTTCTTGGCCGATCTGATATTTGTTCTCTATATCTTCCCATGGATCAGGGATGAGTTGTTTTAAGGAAAGAGAAAATTTATCATCAGATAGACCAATAATTTTTGCTTTAACCTTTTGGTAAATTTTTAGAACTTCATTGGGGTGGTCTAATCTTCGCCAGGCAATTTCTGAGATGTGAATTAATCCCTCAGAGTTATTAAATCTCATGAAGGCACCGAAATCAACTAATCCAGAGATTTTTCCCTCAACAATATCACCGATTTTAAAAAGACTCTTTTTAGGTTTGAAAACTTTTTTTTCTGAAAGAATAAGCCTACCTTCTTGCTCAATGAAGCCAATAATTTTTACTTTAAGACTTTGCCCAACTAAGTTTTTAAGTAAATTTAAAATTTTACTTTTATCTCCATCGCTTACTCTTGGAAAGTGTTGGGGTGCCATTTGTGAAGTCGGCAGAAAACCGGTTATCTTTCCATATTGACAAAGCAATCCTCCGGTGTTAGCCCCGGTCACCTTCACGATAATAGTCTGTTCGTCTTCCATAAGTTTTTTAAGTTTTTGCCAAACATTTTGAATGTCGGGCTGTTGAAAAGAAAGCTCTAAACATCTCTTTTCATTGTCGAAATCAACTACCACAGCTGAAATTTCATCGCCAATGGAAAATTTTTTATATTTATTTGAGCCTTCTTCAAGTTCTATCCCTCGCAACATCCCAGTAAATAACCCATCAATATTAAGATAAACTTCTCTTTTTTTAATCATCAGGATTTTTCCTTTAACAACTTCGCCAATTTTAGGTGGACTGAGAAGGGGTAAATATTTCGGCTGGCTAAGAATTGTTTTCATGGAAATAGAATTGTTCATATCTTTAATTAGTATAGAGAAATTATCATGTTAGTCAAGTAGCCGCGTCAAGTCATCTAAAATGTAACTGAACGAGGACTGATTCGGCTATAAAAAAAGTAACCGTTGATGCCGGTAATATGGCAGAAAAAAACAAACTTCGGTTATCTCGTTCTATGGCTTGACACGGAAGGACTTGTCAAAATAATTAAATAATATATAATAATTTGTACTATCCAATCACTTCGGTAACGAAATCTTTATTGATAATAAATTAGGTTAATCTTTAAATTAGGTTAATCTAGTACGAACTACGAAAAAATTACCTGCCCGCCAATTGCCAATAATATTTTGTTTTTTA
>CAYVCK010000015.1:0-13437 GCA_964450195.1 uncultured Gammaproteobacteria bacterium | reverse complement strand
ATTAAAGTTGCCCCTGATTCCGGATGTTCCATAATCAAAAGCATGGCCCCTCGCATATATTGCTCAAACATTGGTCCGCCGGTTTGTCTGAGGTCATACAATTTATCCATAATTTGGATCATTTCATTTATAACAAAGGTCTTTTGCTCTGGATAACACGGATCATATTCTAAGAGATTAAGACCTTTTGGTCGGGCGGTATCTGAGGGGTCAAAAAGAATAACATCCTCAACTCTCGATTGAGGCACATTACCTAAAACCCTCTCCACCAGATCACCATGAGGATCAATAAGGCAAACCCCCTTTCCGCTCTGAATGTCCTGAATGGCCATATTAGAAATTAAGGTTGATTTACCAGTGCCTGTACCACCAATAATATAAACATGGCGGCGACGGTCATCCTCTTTGATGCGAATCATTTTTCTTTCGCCGCGAAAAACATTTTCACCTAAAATTATCCCTTGAGAGGGAATGTTAACTGGCACTGACACTCTCTTTGCCAGAAGCCATCTGATATTTGGCGTTTCTGTTGTTGGTAGGGGGAAATGAAAGAGACCAACCATTTCTTCTGTATTTAAAATAAAATCATTTTTCCCATCAAAATTGCGATAAATAAAATTATGAATCAATTTGTCTGGCTTTTTCAAAATCACTGGCTTAAAACCATTGCCATATTCATAGCCGGTAAATTGAGCAAAAGCATTTAAAATGTTTTGAAGATAGAGTTTGGCCCTCTCCTTATCTTTGGCTGAAACTACTATCCTAATATTGACATCAAGCCCGGCTTTACTGGTTTTTTCTTCAAGTATTTTTACAATTTCCTGCTCCATTGGCGAGAGCTGATATCTTTTTTCCGGTGCTTCTTCTTTTTTTGCTTTTGATGTTGTCCCAAAAAAATCTTTTAAGCTAGTAAGACTAAAACCGCCACCCAAAACCCTTTTTAAAGCTTCTTTAAGACGTTTGCCCTGCTGTATTTCCAAGGCCACTTTAGCACCTACCTTATGCCATTCACCACGGGCTGACCGAGCCATAATTTGGATCGCGGCTCCTTCGCCCTGACTAATTTTTGCCAGGGCGTTAGTGATAGGATTTAATGGATCTGACTCAATTCTTCTCAAATAAGTGTTAATGGGAAAAATCCAGTGCTGCCTGAGCTTAAAATAGGCAGCCATAACCACATTTTCTGGCGCAAAAATATTATAATCTTCTACCTCTTCTATTTGGGCGGCTGGATATTGAGCATGAATTTGCTGCTCCATAAATTGTTGAAGATAGCGTGGCACAACTACATAAAAAGAGATGGTTCTGTCTTTATTGGCCACTATTTCAAAAGAAAAATGATCGGTTCGGCCAAGGAAATCAACTAATAATCCTCGTTGAGCCCGTAAGCCACCGATATTATCATAAAATGCTTCGGTCGGCGCTAAAATTTCTTTAAAATTTTTTCTTTGGCCTTCTTCAGACAGCGATTCTTTGGGTACCACAACTAAAAGAGCAACCTTTTGAAAAGCGTTTTCTAGCCGCCTTCTTTTTCTTAAGTAATTTCTCAAAATGTGAAGAAGAGTGAAAAGGACAAGAAAAATTCCCAACAATAAAATAACCCAGGAAAAAATTTGACCAACCAAGATACCAGCCGCGGTTTCTCTTATTTTCTCCGCTTGTTGACCGATATCAACCGTGGGTGTGTCGGGTGTGATGAAGCCTTGGAAAAACATATTGTTTATTGTTTGAGACTGTTGAATAATTCAGCGTTGTTCAGCATATAGTTTAGCGTAGTTCCGTGATTAGGACGGAATTTAACACTCTCAGTTTATAGTTTTAATTATAGCTTTAAAGTATTCTCCCTCGGCCTGCCCCGGGCAATTCTTCAACAACATGAATTCGGCCATGCCGATAACGTTCCCAAGCCTCGCGAGCCGTAATGCCAAAAATACCAGAAGCGATTTTTATGCCTGAGGCTTTTAGAAAATCAAAAGAGTCTGGTTCAATGTTGCCGGTAATAACTAAAAACGGTCTTTTTTCTGTGACTAAATGAACAGCTCGACTCCGTCCAAGAAAGCCGCGTTTGTGTTCAGCGCCTTGAATCTCGCGGGTTTCAGTATCAAAAAACAAAAACCAATCAGCCCTTTCAAAATGGGTTGAAAGTAATGAATCGAAACTTTTCTCATCGGTTGAAAAACAAATTAGCATACTTCCAATATTTATATTCGTAAATTCGTAACAGATTTGTCCCACAACTGTTTGCGAGGAACGAGCGACTACAGTTGTGAGAATCCCGTATCTCCGAACTGAACGTTCGGTATTAGAGGTTGCCTATCGCAAACAGTAAGGGATCCTCGAAAATCTTATCTCACTATCGTTCGGAGATTTTCGGGATAAATTCGTTGATAACTATGATAACCTTCCTCGTTTTTTCTTCTCGGCCATGGCTAAAATTCGGTCAGTTTTAATTTTTGCTTCCTGTTCAATAAAAAATTTGTTAACCCCAGGAATTATTTTTAGCCAAGCAACAATCAAATTGAAGATTTTACCAATAACTATTTTAGCTGATCCAATAATTTTTTCAATTCTTGAAGCTGTTTCCTCGCCCTTTTTCTTAAATTGGGCTTTTAGTGTTTCTGGCAGGTTTTGATAGTAAGAATCCAGTCCTTCAACCAAAATCTCTTCTATTCTCTTTAAGGTCTCGCTCTTTGTTAAATGAATTACTTCCTCTCCCCTTTTTTTCTTGAAAATAGAAACCTTTGGCCTGGCCTTTGGCATTTCGCTCACTGCTTCGCCAGCCACCTCTTTTTTTTCAATTACTGCTTCTGGCCTAACTTCAATAGAGGCAGTCCCTGGTTTTTCTTCTAAACCAGGCTTTATTTCTGCTTCTTTTGGTATTTTTTCTGAAGGGAATTCCATAATAACGCGATACTAATATACTAATCCATACGAATGATACGAATTTATATCTACAATAATAACAAATAAGTAATTAATAGACAACCACTAAACTAATTTGGTAGCGCTATCGAGATTTGAACCCGAGTTTTCGCCGCTCTCCCCACACCTTATACCCCCACTGGGATTTGAACCTAGGTTTTCTGGCTAACCCCGTATAACAATTTTATGTACCGCCACAGGGAGTCGAACCCTGGTTTCATGGCTGAGAACCATGTGTCCTCACCACTAGACGATGGCGGCTTAAAAATTCATAAACATAAAATTGTATACGGGGCAAGGGAACCAGACCTGCCCCGTAGTGAACCTTGTTCTACTATGGGGTGTCCTTAACCAGACTAGACGATAGGGGCAAAAGGTGGGGGGTGAAAAGGACGACGTCCTAAGCCAGGCTAGACCTGCCCGCATTCCGCCTTGAGCGTTTCTATCGGTTTTTATTTCTTTTTAAGATACGCCCACTTAACGGCCAAAAATTCCCATCTGCCTCGGCGTCATTAGAATATTGTTTATATTATAAATTATTTTGTGAAAAAGAAAAGGGTGCGGAATTCTCCACTTTGACTTTTTGTCAAGAGAGATATACAATAAGTAATTCAATTGTTAATTCAATGGTCAATTATGCCAGACCCCGATCTCTCAAAACAAGCAGAAAAAGAATATCAAAAAGAAAAAAGACTTGACAATAGTTTGTTTTTCATGCTCGAAGAAAAGTTTCAAATCTCAGACCGCATCCTTGGGGCAATCCCACCCTTTATCACTCCGCGCTTCTTGATGACAGCCGGTTTTATTAGTGCCCTTTTGGCTGGTCTTTCTTTTTATTTAACAACCTTTAGTAAATATTGGTTTATTGGTTCGAGTATTTTTCTTTTGATCTACCTTTTTTGTGATCGCTACGACGGTCGGTTAGCCCGTTTAAGAAAAATCGCCAGTCAACGAGGTTATTATGCCGACCATATGTTTGATACGCTGGCGCTGTTGATTATCTTTTTCGGTCTTGGGCTTTCACCGGGTCTAAAACTTATTATTGCTTTAGCAATCGTCATTTTATACTATATTATTGCCATTAATACATTTTTAATGACTTATATTAAGGGAGTTTTTAATGTCACCTTTTTTAGACTTAGTCCAGCCGAAGCGATTCTTGTTTTGATTATTTTTTGCCTGGCCAGTATATTTTTCCCCTATCCCCTAGTTCTTTTTAAAACTGATCTCCCGTTTTTAGAAAAAGTAACCTTGTTAGATTTGGCTGGGATGGGCGCTTTATTGGTTTTTCTTTATATTACTGTTTCTACTATAATTAAAAACTTTATTTATGTTGAACAATTCGAAAAAGAGTATCAGGTTGAAACAGTCCGGGAATATCTTAAAAAAACTTCTTTAGTGAAAAAAATAGGTAAGGTCTTAGATAATTTAAATAATTTAAATTTAACCCAAAAGAAAAAATGAAATTATTGTTCGGTAGACCAATCGCGGAAAAGATTTATCAAGAAATAGATCTAGAAAGAAAAAAAAGTCGCCTCAAGCCAGGCCTGACCGTCATTATGATTGGTAAGAATAGAGCTTCTAAAATTTATGTTAAACTCAAAGAAAAAATAGCCGAACAGCTTGGCTTTTATTTCCAAAAATATCTCTTACCAACAAAAACCTCAGAAAAAAAAGTTTCAAAAATTATTAATAAGTTAAATCGAGACAAAGAGATCCAGGGCATTATTGTTCAATTACCATTACCGAAGTATTTAGATCCTAACAAAATTATCCCAAGAATTTTACCAGAAAAAGATATTGACGGCTTCCATCCGGAAACAAAATTTATTTCACCAGTTTATCAGGCCATTTTAAAACTTCTCTCTTTTTATAAAATCAAAATAAAAAACAAAAAAATAGTAATTTTAGCCAATTCTTTAACTTTTGCTCAGCCGCTTAAAAAGATTTTTCAAAAAAGAAAGTCGCAAACAAAAATAGTTTTTAGAAGTAAATATTCCCATTGTTCGCGTGAATATGGAAAATACTTAAAAAAAGCAGACATCTTAATAATTGCTCTCGGTCAACCAAAATTTCTCAAAGGCAAGATGATTAAAAAGAGGGCGGCGATTATTGATGTTGGCTACTCCCGAATTGGCAAAAAAGCAATCGGCGATGTTGATCTAAACAGTTGTCAAAAAAAAGCTCTCGCTATTTCTCCTGTTCCGGGCGGTATTGGTCCATTAACAGTTGCCTTCTTAATGAAAAATGTCTTATTAGCGGCTAAAAAATATCCTAGGTAGATTCTAAATTCTTCCGCGGCTCTGACCAAAGCAGAAGATAAAGAATTTCCAAAAAAGCCATGGTATTCACAAGAAATAAAACAAAAAACCAAATCTTCTGATTATTCCGCGCCGCCCGCCAAAGCGCCACTCCCTTCCAGGGCAGGGTCCAAGCAAGAATAATAAGTATTAACCACCAAGGAATGAGATTTAAATTGTAAAACATATAATTAAAATAAATCCTAAATCCGAAATCCTTCAGCCAGAGACTGACCCGCCTCTGGCAGAAAATCCTAAATAAATTCAAATAATCAAAATCCAAAATATGACTATATTTCAATTTTAACAAATTAAATAAAAAAAGTAAAAGGGGCCTGTTTGATTAATCAGGTCCCTTATAGGTTTTCCACCGGACATCCAGAATCCGGCCTTAGATAAAAACAGTCGGCAGTTTATCGATCAGCGTTCTAACAAGATGCGGAGTCAATTGAAGAGCCTTTTCCGGATCAAAACCCGCCTCAGTTAAAGTGACAAAAGTTTTATAAGTAATCTCAGCCACAATCTTGATCCTTCCACCCTTTAGAAGTAATTTCAACATCTTGTCAAAGACTATCATGTTCTCTTCTGCGCTAACAAACATTTTAGCCGCGCCTTTCTGGATTTCTAATAATTCCTCGTCGCTCACCAAATTCTCTAATTCTCTTTTTGTCATTTTTACCTCCTTATAACTTTTTTCTTTTTCGAGTCCAATGAACCATTTCGCCTGTCTCTGAATTATAGAACCAAATAGGGCGATACTTTTCCCCAGCCACTTTCCGAATTGCTTCCTCATTTTTATCAGGAATTAAAATTCTTTTTCTACACCCACTGCATTCTACTTCAGCCAGTAATCTTCCCTTTTCATCTTCAACCCTAGTCCTGATAACTTCTCCTTTTACGCTTCCACAACTGCATCTCTCAGGTAGGTCCATAATTTCTACTATTAATTTAGGCATTTTACCTCCCTAGGGATAGTCCCCGAGTTTAAATTTAGTTTATATTATAAGCCGTGTCAAACAACTTGGCCGCACCAGTATCCGCGTTAATCCACGTAAATATCCGCGTTAATCTGCGTAAACATCTGCATAGATCAGCGTCCTGTCTGCGTTAATCTGCGTCCTGTGGATAACTCACTTTGACAATCGTGTATTAGGGTCGCTATTTTATCATTTTCAAAAATTCTTCCTCACTAATGTCGAAATCAAGGTCTTCTCCCTAATTTTTCAATAAATTGAGTATCCCCTATTTTTGCCGATCGGCAAATTTACAGGAACTAATTTAGGGGAACCAAAATGTTTCACTTTTTAGCGCATACGCAATAAAAGTGAAACATTTTTGAAAATATGGTTATTGAACCACAAATAATCACTTTCTTAATTTAATTTAACACAATTTAACTTAACAATTTAATACTGTGGAAAACTCGCCTGTGGATAACTTGCCTTGACAAGAAGAAGAAGAAGTAAAATGAAAATAGAAGTAAGAGATAGAAAATTTATTCGTATCCGAAACCGCGGATTCGTAGATTCGTACATCGGTTTCGGTTTAAAGGTCAAATTAAAAAATAAATTAAATGTTTAATTTTAAAACCTATGAGAACAGAAAAACGTCCAGCTTACCAAATTGAACCGGAGGTGCCCAAAACGTGGGGAGAATTATTTGAGGCGAAAGAAAGAGCTGGGGTTTCTGACCGTGGAAAAGAATTAAAAAGAGTTATAGAACATGCCAAAACAATCGGAGATAAAACTTTATTAGAAAATGCTTTAAAAGAATATGAGGTATACAAAAAAGAATTCAAATTTAAGTGTGAAATAGATGAGTGGCTAGAGAAATGGGAGAAACAATCTAAAGTCCCCGGGCTGAGTGAATTAGTGGGCGATATCCTTGGCACTCTGAAATATAAAGGGACACAGATTGAAGTGATAAGGGACATTGCAAAAGATTTAATAGAATTCGTATCTAAATTGCCCCCGGAAAGGGGCAAAATAATAGCAGAGATGGCGATTGAATTGATTAAAATATGTGGCGACGAAGCAGAAAGGCAGATTGAAAGAAGAGACAAAAATAAAGAAAGAATTAACTTTGAAAAAGGAAAAATTATTGGAACAGTAGAAACAAGTATTGGAATTCTAATGAACATCTGAACATCCTATCCAAATTAGGGAAACTAATTTAGGGGAATTAAAATGTTTCACTTTTTAGCGTGTATGCGATAAAAGTGAAACATTTTTGATTTTTTTTGTTTTTTCGGTTGTGGACCTTAATTATGATTATTCAGTTTTTATTTTTAGACTAATCTAATAAACCTTTACTTACCTTTCCTTACATTTTCCACGGCCGTGGGATTTGTTAGGACACATTATTTTTCTATCATTTTTAAAAATTCTTTTTCATCAATTGTTTTTATTCCGAGTTTTTTTGCTCTTTCGTATTTTGACCCTGGCTCTTCGCCGACGACAACAAGATCAGTGTTTTTTGAGACAGAAGAAGAAACATCACCACCTAAAAGTTTGATTTTTTCTTTGGCTTCCTCTCTGGTTATTGATTTCAAAGCACCAGTTAAAACAAAAGTCTTGCCAACTAATTTCTGGCTGATTTTTATTTTTGGCACCTCTAATTCAACGCCATTTTTTTCTAATTTTTCCAAAAATTTTATATTTTTCTCATCATAAAACCAATCGTAAATACTTTGGCCAATAATCGGGCCAATGTCTGGAATTTTTTGGAGATCCTCAAATGGCCACCCTCTCGCCTGTCTAATAAGGTCTTTAATTTCGAATTTCGAATTTCGAATTTCGAATTTTCGCATTAAAAGCGCGGCATTTTCTTCACCGACATGACGGATGCCTAAAGCATAAATAAAACGAACTAAAGGAATTTTTTTTGCTTTTTCTATCGCCTCAACTAAATTCTGGGCTGATTTCTCGGCAAATCTCTCTAATGGTTCTAAATCGCCTTGCGTTAAACTAAAAATATCAGCTGCATCTTTAATTAATCCTTCATTAACTAATTGATCAATAATTTTCGGACCCAAATGTTCGATGTCAAAGGCTTTTTTTGAAACAAAATAATAAAGATAACGACGTTGAGTAGCAAAACACTTTTTATTTGAACAATAATGATCAACCTCACCTTCTTGGCGATAAACCCTAGAACCACAAATTGGACATTTTTTAGGCATTTGAGATTTTTTCTCTTTTCCTGTTCTTAAACTCTTTATTACCTCTTTTACATCAGGAATGACATCGCCAGCTCTTTGAACAATGACCGTATCACCTATTCTAACATCAAGCCTTTTGATTTCATCTTCATTATGCAAAGTGGCTCGAGAAATTGTCACGCCGCCAACCCTGACTGGTTCTAAAAGTGCCACTGGTGTTAATTTGCCAGTCCGACCAACTTGAACAATAATATTTTTGACTTTAGTTGTTGCCTCAAGTCCAGGAAACTTAAAAGCAATTGAGCCACGTGGTGTTCGACCAACCACGCCTAATTTTTTAAAAATTTTCTCATCATTGACAGTCACGACAATTCCATCAATATCATAAAAAAGTCTCTCCCTGATTTTAGCAATAGACTGATGAAAATCTATAACTTCTTTAAGGTCTTGGCAAAATTGGTTATAAGGGTTTTCTTTAAAACCTAAAATTTTTAAAAATTGATGAACCTCTTGATGGGTGGCTAGGCCCCTGGTCTCTATCCTGGTCGCCTCAGATGACCTAGTGATTTTCTGACCAATTTCTGTAACAATCTGATAACCATAAAAATCGAGTTTTCGTTGAGCCGTAATTTTTGGATCCAGTTGTCTGACTGAACCGGCCGCGGCATTTCTCGGATTAGCAAAAACTGGCTCTCCTTTTTCCTTTTGCTCTTTATTAACCTCTAAAAAGGCTTTTTTACTCATAAAAATCTCACCCCTTACTTCAACCTCTTTTATGGCTCTTTTCTGTGTTTCTTTCGGCAATTCTTCAATTCTGAGTCGTAAGGGAATTGATTTGATAGTTTTTAGATTCTGAGTGATGTTTTCACCAACAAAACCATCGCCCCGGGTCGCTCCTTTATAAAAAATTCCATTTTTGTAAATCAAAGTTACGGCTAAACCATCCATTTTCAATTCAGCAAAATAATCTAATTTTTCAGAAGGAGTCAAAAATTTTTTTATTCTTTCTTCCCAATCTTTCAATTCTTCTTCATTCATCGCATCCTGTAAAGAAAACATCGGCACTTTATGTCTAACTTTTTCAAATTTTTCTAAAGGCGGACCACCAATTCTTTGGGTTGGTGAATCGGGCGTGGTAAATTCAGGAAATTGTTTTTCCAATTCAGTTAACTCTCTTTTTAAACTGTCATAAGCAGCATCAGAAATTTCTGGTTGATCTAAAACATAATAGAGATAATCGTGATGCTGAATTTCGCTTCGCAGTTTTTCCATTCTTTCTTTTGCCTGCTTTTTAGTTATATTTCGTCTCATATCTATATTTATATTTTGAAAAGTCATTTAAAACAGAAATGGACACAAATAAGAACACAAATCTACATAGATTATTCAACAATCTCAGGATATCTATTTATCGTTTTAAATTATAACCAAAATTTAAGAAAAAGGCAAATACTTTTTATTTTTTACAAAAAGACATATCTGCCTGAACAAAAAACAAGAAAAGCAGCCGTGAGAGAGAAATTCAACATCATGAAACGCATCTTCAAAAAATATCCCAATATCTGCGTTGTGGATGATTCAATAGTCAGAGCTACAACCAATAGAGAATTAATGGAAATGCTGAGAGAAGCCGGAGTAAAATACATCGATCTTCGCATTACTTGCCCACCCTATCGGTTCCCCTGTTATTTCGGAATTGATACCCCTGACCATGAAAAATTAATTGCCGCTCGGTTAACTTTACCTAATGGAGAGCCAAACTTAAAAGCGATTACTGAATTTGTTGGTGTAGATAGTCTTGCCTATCAAACTCTTGAAGGGTTGAAAAGCTGTGTTAAGAATCCTAAAGATTATTGTTACGCCTGCTTCAGTGGCGAATACCCAATAGAATCAGATAAAATCTAAAAAGGACTGGTTGAATATTAAAAATCAATCAGTCCTTTTAATATAATTATATTAGACTCGAAAAACACAAAATGGTCCGCACATCGAGCAATATTTTGCTTTTTTAAGTTGGGGATTTTTCCGGCACTCTTCTTTTCTTAATTTAATAAACTTTTTAGGGTCAATGGCATGTTTTAACATCTCTTCCCAATTCACTTCTTCTCGAGCTTTTACCATTTTATAATCTCTCAAAATTGTTTCTTTGTTTCCTCGGGCAATATCAGCAATATGAGCCGCGATTTTGGTCACCACTACTCCTTCTCTGACATCATTGATATCGGGTAAGCCAATATGTTCTCTCGGGGTGACATAACAAAGAAAATCGGCCCCCTTCCAACCAGCTAAAGCTCCACCAATCGCACAACCTAGGTGGTCATAACCAGTGGCAATATCTGTTGGCAGAGGGCCGAGGACATAAAACGGCGCCTGTTGACAATATTTTTTTTCTAATTTGACATTTTTTTCTATTCCCTGTAAGGGAATGTGCCCCGGACCTTCAATCATTACCTGAACCCTTTTTTCTTTGGCCCTTTGGCTAAGTTTGCCTAAAATTTTTAATTCTTGAATTTGGGCTTGATCAGTCGCATCAGCCAAACAACCGGGCCTTAATCCATCTCCTAAGCTTAAAGTCACATCGTATTCTTTGGCAATTTTAAGTATTTGATCAAAATTCTCGTAAAGAAAATTTTCTTTCTGATGGTATTTCATCCAGGTTAATAAAAAAGAACCGCCTCGGCTGACACATTTCATTAATCTTTTTTTAATCAAAGGGAATGCTTTCCGAGTAACGCCAGCATGAACGGTCGCAAAATCAATCCCATCTTTAGCGTGCTTTTCAAAAACTTTTAGATAATTTTCTATGTTCATTTTTTCTATCCTTCTATCTTCAATTGCTGCTTGATAAATAGGCACGGTTCCTAAAGGAACAGGACAATTCTTAATTATTTTTTTTCTTATTTCATCGATATTAGAACCAATACTCAAATCCATAATCGTATCCGCCCCGGCTTCAAGAGCAACTTTTAATTTCTCTAATTCTTGCCTTAAATCTGATTTTATTGGCGAAGTGCCAATATTGGCATTGATTTTTATTCTTAAACCAGAACCAATGCCAATTGGCTTTAAATTTTTATGGTTTTTATTTACCGGAATAACTATCAGCCCTTCTGCCACCTTCTTTTTTAATTGGGCGGGTTTAATTTTTTCATCCCTCGCAACAATTTTCATTTCCTTGGTAATTTTATTTTTTTGAGCCGCCTGAATCTGAGTCATAAATTTACCTAATTTTTATTAATTCTCTTATCCCAATGTTCTTAAGAACATTGGGATAGTTTAAAAATATTGAGAAATATTGAGAAACGTTCTCGATAATCTTAGTCTCTATTTTTTTATTAAAAATGGGTTGTTCATTATAAATCATTTTGAAAATAATGTAAATATTAAAGAAAAAAGTCCACCAACTCTTTTTTATGGAGTGATGGACCCATTATTATTTTTCCCAGGATCGAGCAAGGTAACGTTCTTGTCAACCTTTCTGATTAATCCAGAAAGAACCTGACGTGGCCCAATCTCGACGAAAGTGTCAACACCATCTAAAATCATCAGTCTAACTGAATCTTCCCAAAGAACAGGAGAATAAATTTGTTGAATTAAAGAATCCTTAATTTCAGCTGGTGACTTTACATAACTGGCTGAAACATTAGCCACCACTGGAATTTGGGCCTCTCTAAAATTGATTTTTTCAAATTCAACGGCCAATCTTTCGGCGACTGGTTTCATTAATTGACAATGAAAAGGAGCACTGACAGCTAAAGGGACAATTCTTTTGGCGCCGGCTTTCTTACAAAGTTCACTCGCCTCTTCTACCTCTTCTTTAAGCCCCGAGATAACAATCTGATCTGGCGAATTGATATTTGCCAGAGTAGCTCCAGTGTGGCTACAGCATTTTTCAACTTCCTCTCTTTTTAACCCCAAAACCGCGGCCATCGCGCCTTTCCCTAGGGGGACGGCTTCCTGCATAAATTTACCCCTTAAATGGACTAGTTTCACCGCCTCATCAAATGATAAAACCCCGGCTACATACAAGGCAGTATATTCACCCAAACTATGACCAGCGACAACATCAGGTTTCATTTTAATACTAAGAGATTCGTAAGCAATCACACTGACCGTGAGAATGGCTGGCTGAGTAATCTCGGTTTTCTCTAATCCTTCTTCTGGTCCTTCAAAACAAAGTTTTTTTAGATCAAAACCCAAAACCTGGTTTGCTTTTTCAAAAAACTTTTCGCTGTCAGGTAGATCCTTTCCCATTCCCAGATGCTGCGATCCCTGCCCAGGAAAAACAAAAGCTATCTTTTTCATGTTTCCTCCTTTAATTATTCTTGGTTGATTATATTAAAACAAAAAATAATTTTTCGTCAAGTTGAATCAATGATCAAATTGTGACCGGATAAGACATGATTAAACTATTCCACTATTCGCGCGAAGAGGAGGAATAATTATTTAATTAAAACTATCCAAAATAGCTATCTCTCCACTAAGTTTTCGAACTGCTTTTTTGACTCTGACAATGCAACCTTTTAAATCAGAAACAATTTTTTCTTCTGGTAAACGAATAACAGTCCAGCCATGCCGCCTAAGAAAAGTGTTTTTTATTTTATCTTTCTCTTGTTGGCTTGGATTGGCATGAGCCTTTTTGTTATCGCACTCAATAGCCATCGCTCCTTGTTTGCAAAAAATAGCAAAATCAAGACAATATCGTTTTTTGCCCCTTAAGACATATTGGGCAATTGCTTTAATACCAGCTCGCCTTAAGCCATTTTCAACAATCTTTTCGGTTGGCGTAACATTATAAAGTTGTAAGATATTTTTTGATTTTAATAAATGATTTAAAGTGGTAAAACCAAAAGAAATACGCCGGGGGATAACATTTCTAATTGGTTGAGGAAGTTTCTTGATTTTACCAAGACGAATCTGAAAATAATCATCGTAAACTCTCGGATGATCTAATTCATTTGGTAGTAAATCTTTTCTTTTGATGGTTTGATAATTTAAAACACGAGCATAATATCGAATGCTTTTTCCCTGACGACCAAAAGAATTAGGTTGATA
>CAYVCK010000014.1:0-13657 GCA_964450195.1 uncultured Gammaproteobacteria bacterium | reverse complement strand
CAATTTCAACAATTTCAATAGGGAAAATAATGGCGGCTAAACCTAAAACTAAACAAGAGTTAGCCACGATTGTCCCCAAAGAATTGCCTAAAGAAAATTCTTCTTGTTTTTTTAAGGCAGCCCGAAGACCAAAAGTCAGTTCCGGTAAAGTCGTGCCTAAAGAAACCAAGATAAAACCAACTAAAATTAGAGAAAGTTTTAAATTAATAGCTAATTCTTGAGCCAATCTAATAATGATTTCAGCTGAGCCAATAAGAAGAATTAAACCAAGAACTAAAAAAATAAAGTTTTTAAAAATGTTTTTATTTACCCTATTAATTATTTTTTCAGGAATTTTCTTCCCTTTAAAAAAAATAAAAACTAAATAAATGACAAAAAGGAGAAGAAGTGAAAGACCATCGGTTCTTGAAAGTTTCCCATCCAGGGCTAAAAGAACAGGATGGAAACTAGCCAGAAGAGAGAAAATTGTTTGAGACCTTGTTGCTTTTTCAAATTTAATTCTTGAAGCAATAATGGCGCAAAGACCCAAAATTAGAGTAAGATTAATAATATTGGCGCCAATGATATTACCTAAAGAAAGTTGAGGAATTTCATGAAGACTAGAGGTCAAACCAACAAAAACTTCTGGTAAAGAAGTAGCCACACCAACAAAGATAAAAGAAAAAAGAAAAGGACTCCAGTGAAAAAATTTGCCAATTCTCCTTAAAGCTTTAATGGTCAAATCTGCCCCCTTAACTAAAATAAAAGAACTAACAAAAATTAAAAAGATATAGAGAATTATCATTGTTATTAGTTATTAGTTTATAAATGTCGATCAGCCACTTTTGTCGCGCCATAAGCCTCGGGTTTAGTTTTAACGGCTAAACCATAACCTCTAATCATGCCAACAATTTCTTTAATCATAGTTCGCGTTTCCCCTCCTCCGCCAATATCAACATGAACCTCAACTTCACATTTACTGAGGGTCTCTTTATGTTCTTTTAAAAAATTAAGAATTTCTAAAGTGGTGGAAATAGAAAGATTAACCTCCTCGTAAATTTTTTGTCTTAAAGTATGCACTTTATCCTGGTAAGTCTTTCGCCAAAAATACCGACCGCCATGACCAATACAATAAACAATAATAACATTGACCAACTCTATTTTTCCTTGACCCTCAGAATCAGAGCCAATAATAATTCGATATTTTTTATCTAAATCTTTGCTAATAAACTTAATAACTTCCTCTACCACCCCTTTCAAAGTCAGCCTGCCAATAGTTGGATTGAAATAAACTAAAGATGCGCTCATATTTTTTTATAATGATATAAACTAATAAACAAAAAACTCGAAGAAAAAAGTTCTAAACTTTCTTCTAAGACCATTTCAATTTGATAAATTTTTTGATCTGGCCAGAGAGAAGAACCAATCGGCTCCAAAATAAAGGCTAAGACTAAGCAAATTATACCAAAGAAAAAATATTTTGCCATTAGCCGGTCTAAAAATCGCAAATTTTTTTGCCAAAAATAAAAAAGGAGAACCAGGCCAAAGATAACTGGTAAAAACAAAACTGGATACCAACTAAAACCAGCTAAACGTTCTGAATAAAAAGATGCCAATCTCGAGGAAGAAAAAAAATTATAAAAAATAATGCTTCCGTATTTCTCATGCAAGGCAAAACCATCATCAAGTCCAAGCAATAGAAAAAGCAAACAAATCAGTAACCAACTCGTTTTTTTGCTCTTTAAAAAAATAAAAAGAGCCAGCAAGCCAACTAAAATAAATTTCAGGGCTGAGTAAAAACTTGGTAAATTATATTCGAAGTCGAGATTAAAAAAGATATTTTTACCAAAAAGGAAATGTAGGGCGATAATTAAAAAATCGGAAATAAAAAACCACATAATTCATTTTTGACGAACAACTCTTTTCTGGGCAATCTTCAAAGTCGCCCGAGTTAAAAACCGACTCGGCGTGCGAAAACGAACTAATTTTTTATTAACTTTTCGCGAATAATTTTTCATCTTAAACGGTTTAATTCAATAAAAAATATTGTCCAAATAATTTTTATTTAGCTAAAAAAGAAGATTTTGTCCCTGCTGGGAATCGAACCCAGATCAATAGCTTAAAAGGCTACTGCCCCGCCCGCCTTACTTCGCCACAAATAACTCATCCGAAAACTTTTATAAACCAGTATTATCATTTTAATGGGGCTGCTGGGAATCGAACCCAGATCAATAGCTTAAAAGGCTACTGCTCTGCCACTGAGCTACAGCCCCTCTAAAAAATATTGCCTGCTAAGATGCTCGCAAGGCGAAGCGGACGGGTCTACCACTGAGCTACAGGGACGTATATAAATCTCAAATCTCAAATCTCAAATCTCAAAATTTAAAATTCAAAATTCAAAACTCAAAACTATAACATTAGAACCAGCTGCTGCTTTCTTTACGAAGCACTAAAGTAAACGTGCCATCTGCTCCTCTAACGAGAGTGTAATCTCTATCTTTATCATCCTCAAACTGGGCATTACCATACATTTTAGCCTGTTTTATAAAAACCAAAGCCTCAGCAGCACTTAGATCATACTTCAAATAGTTAATGCCGTGAATGGCAGTTGGATCATAACGAATTCGGTAGCCGTGAACATTGGCAATTTGCATTTGATTAGCCATAGGAGTGGATAAAAAGTGTAAAATTTTTTGCTCTTTTATACTTTATATGATATTATATGATAAAATAAATTGAAATTAAAGTCAAACTATGCCAGAGGAAATCAAAAAAATTATTGAAAAACTACCGCCTCAAAACATTGAGGCAGAAGAAGCCCTACTTGGATCTCTTTTGATTGATAAGGATGCGGCTACTAAAATAATTGATCTTCTAATGCCTGAAGATTTTTACAAAGACGTTCACCGAATTATCTTTGAGGCCATGATCGAAGTCTGGAAACGCCGCACCCCGATTGATATTTTAAGTTTAGCTAACCGTCTTGAAGAAAGAGGACAGATTGAACTCATCGGTGGCCGGAGTTATTTAGCCGGCCTAGCTAATGCTGTACCAAGCGTCAGCCATGTTACTGCTTATGCCCAAATCATCCAAAGAAAAGCAATTTTGAGAAAGCTTATTTATACTTCTTCGGAAATTATTGAAATGGCTTATAAAGAAGAGGAGCCGACAGAAAAAATTGTTGATAAGGCCGAACATAAACTTTTCAGTGTCTCTCAGCGGTATCTTAAACAAAACTTTATCCCGATCCAAGATGTCCTTGGTCCAGCCTTTGTCAGAATTGAAGAAATTCACCGTCAGGGAGGGAGTTTAAGGGGGATACCAACCGGCTTTATTGATCTAGATAATATTTTAGCTGGTCTTCAGCCATCTGATTTAATTATTTTAGCCGCCCGGCCCTCAGTTGGTAAAAGCGCTTTAGCCTTAGATATTGCCCGACAAATTGCTGTTCTAAAGAAAATCCCGGTTGGCATCTTCTCTTTCGAAATGTCACGTGAACAAATTGTTGACCGGATGATCTGCGCTCAGTCAGGAGTTAATCTCTGGCGCATGCGCACTGGCTATCTTTCTTCAAGTAAAGATGGCGACTTCCCAAAAATTGGTCAAGCAATCAGCATTCTTTCCGAAGCGCCAATTTTTATTGATGACTCCCCAATTGCTAATGTTTTAGAAATCAGAACCAAAGCCCGGCGCTTACAGGCAGAATATGGCTTGGGACTGGCTATTATTGATTACCTTCAACTTATGGAAGGCGCAGAAACCCTGCAAAACAGCGTTCAAGAGGTTTCAGAAATCTCCAGGGCACTTAAAAGCCTGGCCAGAGAACTAAATATTCCAGTTTTGGCCGTTTCTCAACTTTCTCGAGCAACTGAAGCCAGAACCCCAGCTATTCCTAAATTAGCTGACCTAAGAGAATCCGGCGCCTTAGAACAAGATGCTGATGTTGTCTTGTTTCTCTATCGCAAAGTCATGGATCGAAGTATTAAAAATTGTCCGCCAGAGGAAAGAAATATTACCGAGATTCATGTGGCTAAGCATCGACACGGTCCGGCCGGTGTAGCGGTCAGACTTTTTTTTGATAACCAAACAGCGAGTTTTAAAAGCCTAGAAACTACCCATTCAGAAACCAGCCTTGAAACAGAACCTTTTTAAATTAAAAATTGCCCACTAGAAGTGGGTCTATCTCTGGCGAAAAAGTTGAAAATTTTTGTGATGTACCCCAAAGTCGTTCAAGCCCTCATAAATTATTTCAGTCAATTTCCCAATATCGGACCGAAAACAGCCGAACGATTTGTTCTTTATTTGTTCCAAAAATCACCTGAAGACTTACAAAAATTTACAGAGATGATTCAAGAATTAAAAGGAGTCAAGATTTGTCAAATTTGTGGCAATATTTCTGAACAATTAACTTGCTCAATTTGTGCCGACCAAAAAAGAGATCGAAAAACAGTCTGTGTGATCGCTGAAATTCCGGATTTAATAGCCATCGAAAAAACAAGGGAATACAAAGGTCTCTATCATATTTTGGGGGGTGTCATCAATCAATTTCGACAAATTGGACCAGAACAATTAAGAATCAAAAATTTGTTAAAGCGAATTGAAAATAGTCAAATCCGGGAAATCATCCTGGCCTTAAACCCGAACTTAGAAGGTGAAACCACCTCTCTTTATTTAATTGAAAAAATAAAACCTTATAAAATAAAAATCAGTCGTTTGGCCAGAGGCTTGCCAATGGGCAGTGATCTCAGTTATGCTGATGAAATTACTTTAATGAATGCTCTCAAAAGAAGGGAAGAGATATGACCAAAAATTTCTAATCAAGTCTCAAAAAATTCTAAATTTGGTATGAATTTTTTAGAAAGCACTATTAAACAATTTAAACAAGCCGCTAAAATTTTAGGCTTATCAGAAAAAGTCCAAGAAAAAATTCTTGAACCAGAAAACATTTTGGCTTTTGAAATAAAAATAAAAAAAGACTCCCAGGAGTTAATTTTCCCGGCTTGGCGCGTTCAACATAATTCACTCCTTGGTCCATATAAAGGTGGCATCAGGCTTCACCCAGAAACCAACCTTGAAGAAGTTAAAGCTTTAGCCATGCTCATGACTTTTAAATGTGCTTTACTCAATTTGCCATTTGGCGGAGGAAAAGGAGGATTACAGATCAACCCAAAAATATGTACCCTGAAAGAATTAGAGGAAATCTCGCGAGATTATGTAGGAGCTATCTATAAAAACCTTGGCGAAGACAAAGACATACCAGCTCCTGATATGGGTACAGATGAGCAAACTATGGTCTGGATGCTTAATGAATACGAAAAATTGACGGGCAAAAAATCGCCAGCCACCTTTACCGGAAAGCCAGTTAATGACGGCGGCATAACCTTAAGGAAAGAAGCAACCGGCTTAGGCGGTGCTATTATTACCGAAGAATTGACTAATAGATTAAGAGGGGTCATTGAAAATCGCACCGTTACCATCCAAGGATTCGGCAACGTCGGAAGCTATGTCGCTCTCTATCTTTTTGAAAAAGCCTTTAAAGTTATTGCTATTTCAGACTCACTTGGTGGCATCTATAATCCTGACGGCATCAACATCAGAGAGGCAATAAAATATAAGAGAGCCATGGGTTATTTAAAAGATTTCTCTGACAGCCAAAATATTACCAACGAAGAGCTTCTCTCTTTGGACGTTGATATTCTCATCCCGGCGGCCACGGAAAATGTCATTACTAAAAATAATGCTAAAGATATTAAGGCTAAAATTATTATTGAGCTGGCTAATGGACCGATCACTGATACGGCTGAAGAAATATTGCTAAAAAACAAACAAATTATTGTCCCGGACATTTTAGCCAATGCCGGCGGGGTGACTGTTTCTTATTTTGAATGGTTGCAGAATAAAGAAAATTCTATTTGGCCAGAAGAAAGAGTTGCCGCTGAGTTGAAAAAAAAAATGACAAACATTTTCAATGAAGTTTGGTCTCTGGCAGAAAGGGAAAAGCTCAACCTGAGAACCACCGCTTATCTATTAGCAGTGAAAAGATTAACAGGGAAGATGTAAAAGGGGATTATTTTTCGTCTCCAATCATCTGCTTACTTTTTGTTTTTTTATTTTATACTTCTCGCTATATTTCCCTACCTACCTACCTGTTGGTGGACAAATGAAATCGGAGACTAATTTAATAATTTCTCTTTTGATTTTTGGTTAAGTTTAAATGATAATTTTTTAATCAAATTTAGTTTTTGTTCTTTTTCAAAATAAATGTAAAGTTTTTCTTCTCTGAGATTCTATTTGGATAAGGTAAAGAAATTGATGTAGGATTTATGGATTGCGATTTTCTCGTTGGCTATTTCAACATACCCTTTCCTTGTTTCTGGATTTTCATAGACCTTTCTGATAAAGTAGATTTTAGGAATGAAGTTTTGTTTTCTTGGTTTTCTTTGAGGAGGTTTGTAGCCTAAATACCATTGATAGTTTTTATTGAAGGCTTTCAGTCTTTCATCAACATGTTGAATACTCTGAAAGTCAATTCTGTTCCAGAACTTTCTTGAAAAGACACTATTTGAACCCTCAATTGAAGCCCGAGACCAAGGTTTTCTTGGTGGAGTAAAGATAGGAATTACTTATTGCTTAAGATACCACAAAGGAACTTTACTGATTACCCTTGGATAAGAAGGGGAGCCAGCCAGAGCAAAATCATTGTCCATTTTAACATCCTCAGGTTTCTCAAATCTTTCAAAAAACCTTTCAGATTCTTTAATCACATTATCTCCGGTTTCTCTGGTAATTCTCCTAAAATGCTTTAATTTATGAGGTTTTTTAAGAGAAAAACCAATAAAGTTTAGAGATTCTGTTCTTCCTTTGATGAATTTCTTGCCAATAAAATCTATTTCCAATAAACTCTCTCCTAATTGATTAATAGAATCTTCGGGGTAGTGAAGATATTTGGAAGCTCCTTTATTTCTACCTTTCTGGATTTTTTCTGAAAGCCCAGCTTCTTTTAAAACCCTGCCAATGAATTTTGGATGAGGCGGTTTAATCCGAAGATATTTCTCCTGTCATCTCTGAGTAATTGCTGAAGCCCCGACAAAGAATGTTTAGGGATCTTTAACCAACTCTTGATGGATTGCTTTAATTCTCTTAAGTTCTATCTTGCTATGTTTTCTTTCCTTACCTTTTGGCCAGCCTCTCATATCTTTGGTAAAATCTTGATTTGGTAATTGAGTCCAGGCCATAACAAAATCCCAACTTACCCTTAATTGTTCCTTAATTTGTTCCTTGGCATACTTTTTTTTAAAATACATTTCATTGACTGTTTGTCTTAATCTTAATTTTAATTGTTTGTTCATAAATTTTAATAAATTAAACAAAATCAAATCAAACTTACAATTATTATTCGACTATTATTCGACCTCATTTAATCTATCAAAATTACAAAAAAATTACCTCTCTTAGTCTCCGATTTCATTTGTCCACCAACCATTTAATATCTTGAAAATTTTAAGAATTTAGGCACTGTGGATAACTTTTCTTGAAAAAGATTATAGAAGTGTTAGACCTTTTCTTAATGCCTAAATGGAAATTTAAATTCCTGCTGCCTAAATGGCCCAAGGGGCCCTTATTTTTTTATCCGCCAGAAAGGCGGATTTTTTATCAT
Organism: uncultured Gammaproteobacteria bacterium; assembly: GCA_964450195.1. Classification (GTDB taxonomy): domain Bacteria; phylum Patescibacteriota; class Patescibacteriia; order UBA2591; family CALHIP01; genus CAYVCK01. The sequence goes on along the minus strand of CAYVCK010000014.1, from coordinate 6,021 downwards.
TAAGCAAATTTAGGCAGGTAAAGGTCGAAAACTCAATTTAGATCTTAAAAGATATGACTAATGGCGAACTAAAAATTGAATCAATCGCTTTGCTTGAATCAGAGGTGATGAAAACCGGCCAGGATTATTTAGAAAACGAAGGTTTTACAGAAATAATCGTACCGCGAATGGTTCGAGCCAAGTGGTTCTTGTGAAAATGTGAATACGCTTTTCGAGGTAAGTGTGGACCAGAATTTCGATTGGTTTGACAACAAGAAATGCTATTTAGCCCAAACCGGTCAACTTTATCTTGAATCACTTGTATCGCTTCTCCAAAAAGTCTACTGCGCCGGTGATTCTTTTCGGGCTGAACCGAAGGTTGACGCACGACATTTGGCAGAATTTTATATGATGGAAATTGAATTTGCCGGTAATTTTGATGAGTTGTTGGCTTATATCGAAGGATTTATCAATGCCATGGTTAAGAGTTTGACTGGAAAGAAAGAAAGCGAACTGGCAAAGTTAGATTTAAATGAAAATCGGAGAAAAGAATTAGCCAAGACGCCAAAAGTTTTTCCGAAAATCACCTATGATGAAGTGATCGAGTTGCTTCAGAAAATGAGCGAGAAAATCAAATGGGGTGATGACATTGCCAGCGAGCAAGAGAGAAAATTGGTTGAATATCATGGCAATCAGCCGCTTTTTATCACCCGTTATCCAGATCCGCTCTGGGATCACGGCCAACTAATCGAAGTAGAAAAATTCTTCAACATGATTCCAAACCCAGAGAATCCTGGCCGAGTTTTATCAGCTGATTTGATTCTGCCTCACGGCGGCGAAGCAGTTGATGCGGCCCAAAGAATTTATGAAGCAGAAACCGTAAAATATCGCTTGCAAAACTCGCGCATGTTTAAAATGTTGAAAAATAAAGGTGGCTCGATTGATGATTTTTCTTGGTATATCAAGAATTTGGAAGAAAACGGCTCAGTACCTCATGCAGGATGCGGCTTGGGTATGTCGCGGATTTTGAAATGGCTGCGGGCCAGTGATGATATTCGCCAATGCATGGCTTTTCCTGTTAACCGCGAAACTTTAATTTAAATAAAAAAGCGTCTCTTCGGCGTTCAAAGGATTTCTATTTTTGTTTTTAAAATTAATTCTCCTTCACCCTTCCCATCTATTATTTCAAATCTTTATTATCTAATCAATGTGTTAACACATTGAGACCATTTTTCTGGCTCCAATGATCTTGAAGACTTAAGAAAGTATAGATAGAAAAACAAACAGAAAGTTCTTATAAATTTAGCAATCGCTAAAAAAGAGAATCTCAAAAATTAGTGATAATCACCGATAAATGTCATCGAAGAAAATTTAAGAAAGCTTAAAAATCGCTAAAATAAGCCAAAAATTCATTCTCAAAAATCCGCATATGCGGAAAATTGAGAAAAAAGTTTTACTTCAATTTTCAATTCCATTTTTCATTTTCAATTTCAATTACTCCGCCGCCTAAACAAATATTACCTTTATAAAAAACACAAGACTGGCCGGGGGTGACAGCTTTTTGAGGTTGACTGAAAATTACTTTCAATAACTTGTCTTTTGGCGGCCATAAAATGGCCGGGGCTAATTCTTGACGGTATCGACATTTGGCTAAAACCTTGATTGATTTTTTCGGCAAGTTTTCTGAAATAAAATTATAGTTTTTTAAATAGATTTCTTTTTTGAATAAAGCAGGATTTTTTTCAATATTAGTGACAATTAAAGCATTTCTTTTTTTATCTAAAACGTAGACCCAGTAACGCTTACCTAAATTTAAACCGTGGCGCTGACCAATGGTATAAAAATGAAGACCTTTGTGTCTGCCTAACAAATTGCCTTTTATATCATAAATTGGCCCTGGTTTTTCGCCAATTTCGGCTCGTAAAAAATCAATCAGGGATTGATTAGCCACAAAGCAAAAATCCTGACTTTCCCGCGGTGTATATTTTATTTTTTCTTTGGCCGCGATCTTTTTCACTTCTTCTTTAGTCAAATCACCTAAAGGAAAAATTAGTTTGGCTAGTTGCTTTTGATTTAAGGTATATAAAAAATAAGTTTGGTCTTTTGTTTTATCATTAGCTTGTAATAGTTCATAATTTTTGATTTTTGATTTTTGATTTTTGATTTCGCGCTTACGCGCGTAGTGTCCGGTCGCCACATATTCAGCCCCGAATTTCTTTGCTAACTGAAATAACTTCGGAAATCTTAATTTCTGATTACAAATAATACAAGGGTTTGGCGTGCGAGCTTTTTTTAAATCTGAGACAAAATAATCAATAACAATTTTCTCGAATTCTTTTTGGCAATTAATAAGATAATAAGGCACATTAAATCTTTGACAAACTTTTTTCGCTAAATGAAAAAATTCTTTGGTACAGCAAAGATTTTCCCGACAAAGATTTTTCTGGCTTGGCCAAACAGAAAATTTTAAAGAAACACCAATCGGTTGATAACCTTGTTTTTGAAGCAAAAAAAGGGCGAAACTTGAGTCCACGCCACCAGACATGCCAACAACAACTTTCTTATTTTTTATTTTGTCTTTCATTTTTTGAGTTTAATTTGTTTTGATAATCCTTAATGGCTGATTTTAGGGCTTGCTCCGCCAAAACCGAACAATGGCGCTTAACCAGCGGCATACCGCCAACTGCTTCAGCAATAAGTTGATTAGTAATTTTTAAGGATTCACTAATCGTTTTACCAATAACCATTTCAGTTAGAGCCGAAGAAGTGCCAATTGCTGCGGCGCAGCCGTAAGTTTGAAATTTAGCATCAATAATCCTGTCATCTTTTACTTTAATATAAAGGTCGAGTATGTCTCCACACATCGGATTACCGACATGTCCAATACCGTCGGCGTCTTCTATCTCCCCGACATTGCGTGGATTGCGAAAATGTTTTAATAATTTATCAGAATACTGCATAAAAACTACTCTTGAAGGGTGAAACCCTTCACAGGACTTCACAGGATGTTTGAAGGGTGGTTTGAAGGGTGAAACCCTACAGTTTGAAGGGTGATTAGCGAAAGCCGAAGGGTGAAATTTTGCGTAATCTCTCAACAATTTTAACTAGTTGCTGAAGTGTATAATCTAAATCTTCCTTTTTTGTCTCACGACCAAGAGTAAAACGGAGTGAAGAATGGGCTACTTCTGGTGGAAGACCAAGGGCGATTAAAACATGTGAGGGCTCCAAAGTGCTTGAAGAACAAGCTGAACCAGTTGAACAAGCCACGCCAACTTCATCTAAAGACAGAAGCATGGCCTCTCCCTCTGCGCCTAAAATACTGATATTTATATTATTAGCCAATCTTTTAGTTGGATGACCATTAAGTCGGGCTTTAGGAATATTATTTAAAATGCCGGCCACAAACTCGTCACGGAGTTTGACTAATCGCTCATTTTCATGAGTCATATTTTTTACTGCTATTTCAGCTGCTACTCCTAAACCAACAATGCCCGGCACGTTTTCAGTTGAAGCTCGGCGACCTTTCTCCTGCTCCCCGCCGTGTAATAATGAAGAAATTTTGATTCCTTTGCGAACATATAAAGCGCCAACTCCTTTTGGTCCATAAAATTTATGACCTGAAAGAGAAAGAAAATCAACGCCTAGCCTTTTAACATCAATCATTAAATGCCCAACCGCCTGGACAGCATCGGTGTGAAAATATGGCAATTGGTTGTTTAATCCTTGACGGCTTCTAAATTTTCTTATTATTTCAGCAATTTCTTGAATCGGTTGGATCGTTCCAATTTCATTATTAGCAAACATAATGGAAACTAAAACAATTTCTGTGGTCAGAACCTTTTCTAGTTTTTTAAGATCAACCAAACTATGTTCGTCAACCGGTAGATAAATTACCTTAAATCCTTGTTTTTCTAAAAATTTACAAGGTTCTAAAACCGAATGATGCTCAATAGCTGAAGTAATAATCTGAATTTTATGGTTACGAAAACTATAGGCCGTACCTTTAAGAGCAAAATTATTAGCTTCAGTGCCACCGCTAGTAAAAACAATTTCTTCCGGCTCGGCACCAATCAAACTGGCCACCTTTCTTCTCGCCTCTTCAATCGCCCTTTTCGCTTCCTGACCAAAAGAATGAAGACTCGAAGGGTTGCCAAAAAATTTCCGAAAATATGGCAACATGGCTGTCACCACTCTTTTATCCGTCGGCGTAGTTGCCGCGTAATCAAGATAAATTTTAGGCATATATATCTTAACGAATTATAAATAACGAATTAAGAATTATAACTTTAGAATAATAAATTTTCTAGAATAAGTAAAGTAAAAGAATAAAAAATTTTTAAACACATCCTATCCAAATCTAAAAATCTGAAGTTATCCACAGTTTTTTCTTTTATTATTAATTTTTTGTTTTATAATTATAGTGAAAGGTCGAAGTTTTAAAAATTTTCACTGATTCTTTTTGAGAATGAGTAAAACGAGAAAAAAAGAAATGACCAAAAAGAAAAAAATAGTGATCAAAAAGAAAAAGGGTGGCAAAAAGAGAAGAAGATAAATCTTTTTCGTCACTTTTTCAAAAGCATCCATCGTGAAAACAGTGGGTGCTTTTTTGTAAGGAATGTTTTACCTTAAAATAAACTAGGTTGTTGGTCTGAAACTAAACGCTTTTGCTTTGTTTTATACACTAAAACTGGCTGGTTAAAAATTCTGATTTTGCCGTAAACACCATCATAACCAGCCTCTTTAAATACCTCGCCCTTTCTCATTTTTAAAACAGCCTCCACAATTGCCGGTGAAGCGATTTTTGACAAATCTGTTTCAGAAAAATTAAGAAGCACGTTGAATTCACCGCCCGCTTTTTTAACTAAATCGTGGTATTCTTGATCAACTTTTTTTGATTTTTTTTCTGAACCAAAGATTTCAGCTAAAATTTCTTTTAAAGGGATCAAACTTTTGTAATCAGGTGCATCTTTTGGTTGGCTTGATTCTTTTCGATCAGCTAATTCTTCAACCCGATACATCACACCAACGGTCAATGGCCGTCTACATTTTGGACAAATACCTTTTTGTTGTTTTGTTTCTTCTGGTGTTAATCTTAGCCCGCATTCCCGATGACCATCAAAATGATATTTGCCTTCTTCGGGGAAAAATTCAATAGTAAAAAGAAAGTTTTTTCTGGTCTTGATCGCTTCAATAACTTTGTAATAATCTGGATCAATTGCGAAATCAAAAACATTGGCTTCTCGGCCGATATTTTCTGGCGAATGAGCATCAGAATTTGAAATAAGAGCGTATTTATCTAAATAAGACCAGCGCCAATTCATGGCCGGAGAACTTGAGAGTCCGGTTTCAATGGCGTAAATTTTCGGCGTTAATTCTTCAAAACATTCTTCAATAGAATCAAAACCAGATTTTGAACCAAAAATAGAATACCAAGGCGTCCAAGCATGAGCTGGCACAATGAAAATATCCGGCGATATATCTAATAGTATTTTAGCTAATTCTTTAGCATCTAACCCTAAAATCGGTCGTCCGTCAGAACGTAAATTATATTTTTCGCCTAATTTTTGATTAATTTTTTCCACTACTTTTAAATTCGGCGCAAAAACAACTAAATGAATCCGCCGCGCCTTGCCCCCTTTAGAATAAATACAAGAAAGCTCTGTGGTCAATATAAAACTAGTTTTGGATTTTGGTCCGTCAGCTGGCGGATTGGAATTTGCCTGCCCCGTAGCCGACTTATCGTGCTTCGGGGTTTCGGATTTCGGATTTCGGATTTCGGATTTTAATCTGTATAGTCCATTTTCAGTTGGTTCCAATTTTTCTTTCAATTCTTTAAACCAAATCGGGTGGGTAAAGTCACCAGTCCCTAAAATCTGTAAACCCTTAATTTTTGCCCATTGATTCAAATGCTCCAAATCCATCTGCCGCGAAGTAGCCCGGGAGTATTTACTATGTATATGAAAATCTGCTATAAACCTCATGATAAAATATTAAAAATTGTAATTATCACTAAGTGTCCGCCCTCCCCGCCGAATCGGCGGG
>CAYVCK010000013.1:0-15037 GCA_964450195.1 uncultured Gammaproteobacteria bacterium | reverse complement strand
AATTTGGAAATTCGCTGGAAAACAGAAAAGGAAATCATTGAAAGAATTAGAAAGTGGAAAACAGAAATTGATAAATTAAAACAAGAATCAGAAATTGCTGAACGGTCGGGCAATTTACAAAAAGTGGCAGAAATCAAGTATGGTCAAATTCCAGAAACTGAGAAAAAAATTCATACTCATCAGAAAAAATTGGCAAAAATTCAAAAAGAACACCGGATTTTAAAAGAAGAAGTTACAGAGATGGATATTGCTAGAGTGGTTTCACGCTGGACACATATTCCAGTTTCTAAGATGCTTGAGGAAGAGAGTCAAAAACTTGCCAAACTTGAAGACGGTATTCATAAAAGACTGGTTAATCAAGAGGAGGCTGTCCGCGCAGTGTCTAATGCTATTCGTCGTTCTCGAGCCGGCATTTCAGAAGAGAATCGTCCAATTGGTTCATTTATGTTTCTAGGACCAACCGGTGTAGGTAAAACCGAATTAGCTCGTTCTCTGGCTGAGGTAATATTTGATAATGAAAACGCTTTAGTGCGACTTGATATGAGTGAATATATGGAGAGACACACGGTTTCTCGGATGATTGGTTCTCCACCTGGATATGTCGGCTATGAAGAAGGCGGGCAACTCACAGAAATTATCAGACGTCGACCATATAGTGTGATGCTCTTTGATGAAATAGAGAAAGCTCATCCAGAGGTTTTCAATATTTTACTTCAGATTTTAGATGATGGTCGTTTAACTGATGCCAAAGGCAGGACTGTTAATTTTAAAAACACCATTATTATTATGACCTCTAATATCGGCAGCGACCTAATTCAAAAATATGCCACAGCTGGTCGACTTGGCTTTGAAGCGGTGAGTGAGGACAAGGGTAAAGAGATTAAAAATAAAATTTTAGAAGCCTTGCGCGAACATTTCCGACCAGAATTCCTTAATCGACTTGATGAGATTATAATTTTCCAAAATCTCAGTAAGAAAGATATTGCCCAAATTGTTGATCTACAACTTTATAGAGTGGTGAAAAGGCTTTTAGAAAAAGATATCGCTTTAGAGATAACTAAAGAAGCGAAGACCTATTTAGTCGAACGCGGCTTTGATCCACTTTACGGCGCTCGACCTTTAAAAAGAATTATTCAAAAAGAAATTTTAGATCCTTTGGCGAGGGAAATTATTTCACAGAAGATTAAAGGGGGCGGTAAGGTAAGGGTTGATGTAGAAAGAGATAAAATAGTCATTAAATAAAATCCAAAATCTGAAATCCGAAACAATATCTAAATTCCAATTTTTAAATACCAAACTGTTTGGAGGTTGTGATTTAAATATTGGGGCCTGTTTAGGATTTAGTGCTTAGGACTTAGGACTTATTATTTAGTATCCATTCGTCCTAGACCCGTCTGTTCAGACAGGACGGACTAGGGTATATTGGCATCAATTTTAGGGTTATGCGTCAAATATTAATAATTTTAGTTGTTAGTTGTCAGCTGTTAATTGTTTGTCAGCCTGCTTTAGCGGCGAGTTTTAATCCTGAATACATTCTTGCTGATCACGAGTTAACAGAGGTAAAAATGACGCTGGAAGAAATTCAAAAATTTCTGAAATCCCAAGGTGGCGCTTTAGCAAATTATGAAACCATAGATGTTGACGGTCGAGTTAGGCCAGCTTCAGAAGTTATTTTTAATGCTAGCCAACGATATCAAGTCAATCCTCAAATTTTGATTACCTTAATTCAGAAAGAACAATCATTGGTGACGAAAAAAGCAGAAAAACCAAGTCAATATGATTGGGCCGCCGGTTTTGCTGCTTATGACGGCCGAAAACCAGTGGAAAAATTTCGTGGCTTTGCTCGCCAAATTGATCGAGCGGCTTGGCGCTTAAGATATTTTTTAGAGCATCCTTGGGAATTCGTTTTTCGAGTAGGCCAAGTTTATAAAATTTCTGGGACAATTGTTATACCTCAGAATTTAGCCACGGCCGCTCTATATAATTACACTCCTTTTATCCGCGGCAATAAACTTTTTTGGCAGATTTGGCAAAAATGGTTTGCTAAAAGTTTTGGGCCATTTGAAGAAGGAACTTTATTAAAAGCAATTGGTGATAAAGGTGTCTGGTTAATTCAAAATGGCGAACGTCGGCCGTTTCTTTCAAAAAATGTTTTTTTAGCTCGATTTAATTTTAGTAAAGTTAAAGAAGTTCCCCTTAAAGAATTGGAAAAATATCCAACCGGCAAGACGGTTGAATTTCCTAATTATTCCCTTCTCCAGGCGCCAAATAATGGAATCTACCTTTTGGTTGATGGCTTAAAACGGCCTATTATTTCAGAAAAAATTTTTAAAGAAATAGGCTTTAATTTTGAAGAAGTGATCAAGGTTGATTGGCAGGATCTTTCCTCTTATTCTACTGGTCCGGCCGTGACCACCCCTTATCCAACCGGCGCTTTGTTGCAAAATATTTTAACCGGCGATCTTTATTGGGTTAAGGACAAGATTAAACAACCTATTTTAATTACAGAAATTAGAGAAATAAATTTTCCCCATTATAGGGTAATTAGGGTTGAACCGAAAAAAATAGAAAATTTTGTTTTAGGCGAGCCAATCAAGTTTCGCGATGGCACTTTAATTAAATCAAAACAGAGGTCGACTGTCTATCTTGTATCTGCTGGCAAGAAGTTGCCGATTGCTGATCCAGAAACATTTGTTGTCCTAGGCTATCACTGGTCAGAAATCGTTAGTGTCCCTGATGAACATCTGAGTTTATATGAAATAGGCGAGACAATCGAAATGGTTGACGGTTTGGAATTTTAAACTTACAATTTAAAATTTTAAATTTTATGCCTTTAGTCTTTGCCTCAATTTGCCCGCACCCACCTCTCATTATCCCGACTATTGGCGGTGAGAATTTGAAATTAGTTGATAAGACAGTTAAGGCAATGAAAAAAATGGAGAAAAAAATAAGGAAGACTGCGCCTGAGGTTATTCTAATTATTTCCCCTCATGGTCCACTCTTTACGGACGCTTTTTGTTTTAATTTGACTGATAAATTTGTAACTGAATTTAAAAATTTCGGCGATTTTTCTACTCATTTAGAATTTATTGGCAATTTGGATTTGGCTTATAAAATCCGCGAAGCTTTGGAGACTAAAGTACCAACAACTATGATTACCGAGCCAAATCTTGACCACGGAGCAGGTGTTCCCCTCTATTATCTTACACCAAAACTGAAAAAATTTTCCCTTTTTCCTTTAACCTATTGCTTGCTTGATTACCAAACACATTTCGACTTTGGTCGTCATTTAAAAGAAATTATTACTAATAGTCCAAAACGGATTGCTGTTATTGCTTCTGGCGACCTTTCACACCGCCTGACCTTTGATGCGCCAGCTGGTTATTCTCCACAAGGTGCGGTTTTTGATCAAAAATTAATTACTCTTCTTAAAAAGCGGGCAACAAAAAAGATCCTTGAACTTGATCTAAATTTTATTGAAGAAGCTGGTGAATGTGGCTTAAGGTCAATTCTTATTCTTTTAGGTATCCTTGAAAATGTGGCCTATCAGTTTCAGCTACTTTCTTATGAAGGACCATTTGGTGTTGGTTATTTAGTGGCGAATTTTAGGTTAAAATAACCCCCTACGAAAGTACGACAGGAGATGATTTTTTCGTAGTTTCGTAATTTTTTCGTAGTTCGTAAGGGTTTTTATTTTATTTTGTAGATTTCTATCCTTTTCAGGGCCTTTAAAGCCAGACTCAACCGCTGCCTACTAACTGTACGGAGAGTATAAAGAACCTCTCTTTTTTTTATTGATTCTCCAATAATTTTATTTAAGTAAATACCAGCCTGTTTTATTCCCGGCGCACCAAGTAAACGACAAATCTCAACAAGATTTTTATTGTGTATGGAAATGATCCGACCATCTTTTTTTGCCTTTAATTGATAAGTAATTTTACCTAATTTTATTTCTTCAGAATCAATTTTTGGATTTCCGCCTTGGGCTTTGATAATTTCTTGCATTTTTTTCCAAGCCTGGCCATTAACCAAGGATTTTCTGGCTAAATAAGAACCGGTCCCCCTTTTTGCTTTACCAACCAATTCTAATAAATGGCCCGCTAACCAAATGGATTTTTCTTCCAGATCGCGCGGCCGACTTTCTTTTTGCTGGAGAACACGTAAAATATCGCGCGCCTCAAGAGCTGGGCCTATCCCCCGACCAACCGGCCCACTTGACTGATGAATCAAAACTTTTGTTTTAATGTTAAATCTTCTAGCTAAATATAGGAATAATTTTTTTATTTTTTTTGCTGTTTTTAAACGGGGAATTTTTGTTGTTGGCCCGACCGGAATATCTATAATCAAATGAGTAATGCCCATTGCCACTTGTTTAGCCATAACACTAACAACCATTTTAATATATGGTTCAACCCCTAATTCAAAGCTTACTTTAATAAATCGATCATCAGCCGGCGCAAGATTTAAGGTTCCACCCCAAACAAGACAAGCGCCTGCCCCTTTAACAATCTTTTTAATTTCTGTTATTTTAAGCTCAACCGGTGCTAAAACTTCAAAAGTATCAGCTGTTCCAGCCGCTGAAGTTACAGCTCGTGAAGAAGTTTTAGGGATACAAATTTTATAACTAGCAACAATCGCAACAATGATTGGCGTAACTCGATTACCGGGCAAACCACCGGTTGAATGTTTATCAGCTACTAAGTGACCAAAATTAAGCGTCCCGCTAGCTTGACTCATTGCCTTGGTTAAATAGTAAATTTCTTCTTGAGAAAATCTATTTCCAAAAGCTGAAGCAACAAAAAAAGCAATCTCTATTTCAGTTAAACGATAATAAACAACATCGGAAATAATTGAAAATATCTCTTTATAGTTTAATTTCTTGCCTAATAATTTTTTTTGTATTGCTTTAATGGAGACTGGACGACCAGCTAATTTTAATTCTAAAAGTTTATTTTTTCTGATACGGTATTTTTGTAAAATATCACGGATGAGACCGATCTGTCCTTGTTTAACTAAAGTAGAAGTAATATCAACCGTAACTTCAGTCTCTCTTTTTTGCCATTTAAGCACTAATTCATCGCCAGCTCTAATGCCAAAATGTTCTGCATCTTTTTCATGCAAAACAACAATCCAGGGATAACCGGTAGAAATATCTATTCTTTTTGCTTTGAGAAAAAAAGATTCTTTCATAGTTGGTTCTTGATTATTGTTTTTATTACAGGAACAGCCACTTTCATAGAACAAGCCCTCATAAATGGATTATCAATTGTATCAGATGAGAAAATTCTGTTTAATTTTAGTTTAATCAATGATTCTTCTGTTTTGCCGACTAACAATCCGTGGGCAAAAACACAGCTAATACTTTTTGGTTTTTGTTTTTTAATTTGTCTAACCAATTTAAAGAAAGTTTGACCAGAGGCAATAATATCATCAACAATAATAATGTCTTTATTTTTTATTTTTACATTCTTAGGCAACCTGATTTTCAGTTTATTTGTCCGAACATCTCGTTTTTTTTGACAAATGACAAATGGGAATTTCCGTAAATAACAAAAATCTTTAACAAATGCCCTGGATTCTTCATCAGGACCAATAACTAATGTATTTTCTAGTGAAAAATCTATAAAATATTGCGAAAGGGCCTTAAATAAAGAAAGGTCGAAAATTGGAATGGTAAACAAGTTTTTTAATTTTAGATGATGACTATGACTATTAAAAGTAACAAAAAAATCCAAATTTTTTTCAAGATGAGAAGCAATAACTTTGGCGGAAATGGATTCACCTTTTAAAAATTCTTTATCTTGGCGATTATAGGGTAAATATGGGACTATTCCTATTACATTTTTACAGAGAATCTTCAATCGAGCTGCGAGTAAAAGAAAAATAATAAGATAGCCGTTAATATCTTCATCTTGGTGAATATCAAGAACTAAAATACCCCATTTTGTTTTTTTTGGTTTTATAATTCTTGGTTTCAACTCTCCGTCACTAAATTTTACTATCTCTATTGGTGAATAGAAACATTTCAGAAGCAAAGATAATTGATTGGCTAATTTATTACCAACAACAATGCCGTCCATATTTATTTTATTAAAACCCTTTTGTCTCTATCTCGCTTATTATATACTATTTTACAAAAAAAGAAAGTCATAACTTTCTAAAAAAGAAAAAGCCGAGCTTTATATTTATTGCCCGACTTTAATTTCTATACCTGCTTGTTTCATTTCCTTAATGGCCTTCTGGTCGTCGTTTGGCTTGAGATTGACGGCTTTAGTGTATTTCAGCAGAACCCGCGTTTTAAAGCCTAGCATAACCGCATCGATAGCCGTATATTTAACACAAAAATCAAGTGCTAAGCCGACGATGTCAACATCAGTGATACCATTTTTTAGTAATATTGCTAGGGGGGTTCGGTCCCATGGGTCTAATCCAGAAAAGCCGCTGTAGTCATTTCTCTTTCGAGAATCTGTTCCTTTGAAGATAGCTACATAGCGATGCTCTTGAGCCAAAGAGGCTAGTGGCACAAGAAGATGACTAATAATTTGAGCCCCCCAACTATGCTGAATGCAATGTCGGGGCCACTGGCCATCGTTTTCTTTGAATGAGTAATGATTTTCTGGATGCCAGTCTTGTATCGTGACAATGAAATCATAGTCTCCTGATTGTATTAATTCAATAATCCCATCAATAATTGTCTCTCCGTCTTTAACATAGAGTGCGCCTCCTGGATGAGCAAAATCGTTTTGCAGGTCAACAACGACTAGGGTCCTTTTTGTTTTCACCTCAGACCTCCCTATTTTTCAGTTTTTTCTGGATTAGCTTTTCTCTTAAAGAGAAAAGATTCGTTGTTAATCCGAGTCGATAAATGTGCGGATTGACAAATCTTTTATATTCGGGAGGTAAAGATGCCAACTCTCTTTGTGCTCGCTCCCTAATTGCTGTTAATTCTGGAGGATGATAAATTAAACAACGATGACGATCGAAGATTGGGACCAGAAGTCTCTCAATACGACTAAATCCTTTCAACTCATCGACTTTGTAATGAATATTGGGGTGTCTAATCTTAATGTCTGTTTGGTTGAGAATCTCTTCGTCGGCTGAGGTTAAAACATCAGCCAGCATTAATCCCTGTTCATCGTAAGCTCGATACACTTCTTTGATTCCAGGAATGGTCGTTTTCTCTACATTACTGGAGATTTTAATGACTGGCACAATTTTTCCATCCATTTCAGCAGCAACCAACTTGTAAATACCACATAAGGTTTCGGTCGGATGAACCAGTTTTGTTCCAACAGTCCAAATATCAACTTGGGCGCCCTGTCTCTTTAAGTCAGCAATAATAAATTCATCAAGTTCATTAGAAGCAACTATCTTTGCTTTAGTCAGACCGACCTCATCTAACATCTTTCTCGCTTCTCTACTCATGTAAGTCAGGTCGCCACTATCAATTCTAATACCTAGAAAGATTTCTGGGTTAGACAAAACCTCTTTTGCCACCCTAATAGCATTAGGGAGACCAGATTTAAGAGTTTCATAAGTATCCACCAATAATAAACACGAGGTAGGAAAAGATTTAGCATAGGCAGCAAACGACTCAAATTCATTAGAAAAGCTTTGAACCCAACTGTGAGCCATCGTTCCTTTAGGAGAAATCCCCAATTCTTTCGCTGCCTTAACATTTGAGGTGCCAATAACACCACCAATATAAGCAGCCCTCGCAGCAGCAACGCCGGCAAATGTCGGCGCCCGTCTAATACCGAAATCAAAAACCGGATCTCCATTAGCCGCAATACATAAACGTGCTGCTTTAGTTGCCACCAGTGTTTGATAATTAATAGCATTGAGAAAAGCCGTTTCTACTAATTGAGCAGAAATAATCGGAGCAGAGACTCTAATTAAAGGTTCGTTTGGAAAAACAATAGTACCCTCTGGAATTGCTGCTACATCGCATCTGAATCGCCATTCCTTAAGTAAATATTTCAGAAAATCGTTGATAAAGATGCCGAGACTCCGTAAATAATCAATGCCTTCTTCTGTGAATTGTAAATTTATTAAGTAATCAATTACTTGTTCCAACCCAGCGACCAAACAAAAGCCGCCATTAAAAGGTATCCGCCTGAAAAACAAATCGAAAGTTACTTCTTGTTCTATTTTTCCACTCTGGAAATAGCCCTGGAGCATGGTTATTTCATACAAATCCACATCTAAGACAGATAAGCAATTTCTCATTTTATACCTCCGGGATTTTCATGATTTTTTCCACCAATCTCTTGGTGAAATTTTCTTCTGGCCAAAAAGCAAGTTTTATTCTTTGCCTAGCCTTTCTTATCTTTATCACTTGAAAATATGGCATTTCAATTCCATCATACCAGCCCTTGATTTCTTCTGGCGGACTTAAAAGAACAACTTCCCCCTCGAATTCGCTTTCTAGGGGGAAAACGAATGGCATAATTTGGAAGGGTGTGTGGCGAGCAACAGGCGCAAAAGCAATAACTGATAATTGAGGATGTAAAGCCGAACCACCGGCTGATACAAAATAACCAGTCGATCCTAAGGCCGTAGAAATTATAATACCGTCTCCAGAAATTCTTTCCGCAATTTCCACACCGTTTACCTTGACACTCACTTTGCAAGCTTTACCAGTAATTCGATTGAAATAAACATCATTTATGGCCAAAATTCAAGCCAAGAAGAGGTATTTTATAAATCCAAGCCATTTCTTTAGCGCGTAGCATAGTGCCGTCACCGCCCAAAACAATAATCAATTCTGCCTTAAGAAAATTATTGAACTCACTGATTCCCAGTTTTGTTAACTCATTTCGCAGGCTTTCGGCGTAATTTACTGCTTTTAAATTCGCCTCATCAACAAAAAGCATGCAACTGCTAATTTTGGTCATTTTGCCTCCTTTTTAGAGAACTAAATTCCCTACTTTTAGGAAATCGGCTCCATGCCGACTTCCTAAAGATAAGAAATTTAGAGTAAAATTGCTCCTGGATATTGCCAGTCATATCTCAGATGGCCGTCCGGGAAAAAAATTAATTGACGGACCTCTTCAGAAGATGGTCTAATGGTTACACAGTTTGTTAGACAAACATTTTGGCCTTCAACATCATAGACTATTGCTCCATGAACCAATCTCATCAACTCGGTCCCATCTTTTTCTAAAAAATTTCTTATTTTTATTAATTGCTCCTTTTTTAAGTTATGTTTCAAAACCCACCGAGCAACTACCGGATCTTCACTTTTTCGGGATTTCTCAACCGGTCTGATAGTTAATTGTTCAACCTTGTTTTTTTTAGCAAATTTAATCAATTTTTTTATCTCCCCCACCTCATCAATCAAACCCTTACACATAACAATTGATAATCTTACTAAAAAGCCCATAGCGTGAAGCATGTTTATCAAACTAATCACATCCATATAGCGATCTCTAGGTTGGAATATCTTTTTATTTTCTTCATTTCTATAGTGGACGAGAGAAATGGCAATTGTTGTAAGGCCGAGATTATACCAATTCTTTAAGTGTTTTTTATACAAATTTTGTTTTTGAAACAATATAATTCCATTAGTCTGCAATTCAATGAGTGGAAAGTTGTATGGTTTAAGATATGTAAGAAATTTTGTAATTTGATCAGGAAATAATGTCGGCTCTCCTTTTCCAGTCAGTAAGACGGTTGAAACCCCACAGTCCTTAGCAAATTTACAACCAATTTTGAAATTTCGCCAATTAACCGGCAATACTTTTAAACTCATCCCTTGAGTTGGCGTCATTCTTGATACACAATAAGGACAAGCGGCATTACAAGCCGTGCTACCTACGAGAATGCTATATGTTTGAATTTTCATAAGAATATCTTATCAAATTTTTTTAATTTTGTCAAATTAAAAAACAATTTCCCTTTTGGTAAAAATGACCGGCTGCCTCTTTCTAAATTTATAGAGCGCAGGAGGCCGATAAGAAACATTTTTTCTGTATCTATTGATTGATTCAATTAGATCTAAAGAAGATATCTTTTTACGGAAATTTCTTTTGTCAATTTTTTTACCTAAGATAATTTCATAGACTTTTTGTAATTCCGAAAGTGTAAATAATTTTGGCAGAAGATTATAAGCCACATTAGTATATTCCAATTTCCAGCGCAGGCGCTTCAGCGCGTAATTAATAATCTTTCTGTGGTCAAAAGCTAAAATTGGTAGTTTTTTAACCGAAAACCAGGCCGCCTCAACGGCATCAGTGGTTGGTTTTAATGTCGGTCGCTCGCTGACTAAGGCAAAATACGAAATTGAAATCACCCTCGCTCGCGGATCACGGTTTGGCGCACCAAAAGTGTAAAGTTGTTCTAAATAGACGTCTTTTATGCCTGTTTCTTCCTCTAATTCTCGTTTAGCCGCTTGCTCTAAGGGTTCATCTTTAAGAATTAGTCCGCCAGGCAGAGCCCAGATATTTTCGAATGGTTTAAAACGTCGTTTGATTAAAAGAATTTTTAAATCGTCATTAATGATCGTAAAAAGGACAACGTCAACAGCGATTTTTGGTTTTTCGAATTTTTTAATCATATTTTTTGAATATTTAGAGTTTAAAGTTTATTTACAGTTTATAATTTAACTTGCTCGCCAGTGGCAGCCACGGCTCTGTCGGTTAGCCAGCCCGGCATAGATAATCATTAGGGCGACTTGAAGGGTATTTCTTAGGCCAATAAGATCGTCGGTCAGTTTTGTTTCTTGATAAAAATTATCAATCCGGTGTTTAAGGTATTCCAAATCAGCTTTGGCTCTTTCTAATCGTTTCTGCGTTCTAATTAAGCTAACATAATTCCACATCGTGTTTTTGATAGTTAACCAGTCTTGGGAGATGAGGGCTGGGTCAATCTCTTCGGTCAAGCCCCGGTCATGCCAGTCATAAATTTCTGAGAATTTAAATGACCACCCGTCTTCTATATTTTGAATAATATGTTCGCCACTGCGCCAGCCCCAAGTTAAGCATTCTAACAGGGCATTAGCGGCTAATCTGTTAGCGCCATGTATTCCGGTACAAGACACTTCGCCCACAGCATAAAGATTTTTAATATTAGATTGCCCCCACTCATCAACTTTTATTCCGCCACAGAAATAATGTGCCGCTGGAACGACTGGAATCGGTTTTTTGGTAATATCAAATCCGAAAGAAAGACAGGTTTTATAAATATTTGGAAAACGTTTTTTTATTTTTGTGGCTGATAGGTAAGAAGCCAAATTTAATAAGACATAATCTTCTTTTCGGCTGATCATTTCGGAATAAATCGCTCGGGCCACCACATCGCGGGGAGCTAGGTCTTCCCTCTTGTCATATTTATACATAAACATCTTTCCATCTCTGGTTTCGAGTTTACCCCCTTCACCTCGCACTGTTTCAGAAATTAAAAACCTTTTAGCATCACGATGATAAAAAGTAGTGGGGTGAAACTGGATATATTCTAAATTGATAATTTGTGCTCCGGCCCGATGGGCCATGGCCAAGCCGTCGCCGCGGGCGCCAGGAAAATTAGTGGTATGAAGAAAGACCTGTCCAGCGCCGCCAGTCGCTAAAACAGTTTTCCGACTAAAAACAGTTTGAATTTGATTGGTTTTTCTGTTAAGAATATAGGCGCCAAGACAAATAATATCATCATAAACAGCCAATGGATTTTTTGAATGGTGAGGAATGGTTAAAAGGTCAATGGCGGTATGATTGGTCAGGAACTTGATATTAGAAAAAGATTTAAGTTTTTTGATAATTTTTTCTTCGATCGCTCTTCCTGTTGTATCCCCAACATGAAGAATGCGAGGTTTGGAATGCGCCGCTTCAAGGGTATAATGTATTTTCCCGCCGGCTTTACTGAATGGCACTTTTATTTCTTTAACTAAAATTTCTTTAACTATTTTTGGGCCTTGATCAACTAAAATTTCAACTGCTTTTGGATGACAAAGACCAGCGCCAGCTCTCATGATGTCTTGAAATAATAATGCCGGTGAGTCATCAGGACCAATGGTGATGATTCCGCCCTGGGCCTTTTCGGTGTTAGATTCAGACGGATTGTTCTCTCGCGAAACAATCAATATTTTTAAACCAGATTGAGCGAGGGCTAAAGCAGCGCTAGTCCCAGCTAAGCTGGAACCAATGATTAAAACATCGCTTTTGATTCTTTTTTTCATAGTTCTAACATTTTATCTAAAGCTTTTTTAACCCAAAAAGCTATTTCTTGATCGACTCTTATTTGGTTAATTGGCTTATGAGCTAGAATAGATTCTAGGGTTTGACAAAGATTAGTTGAATTGATTTTAAACATATTGGGACAAAGTGATCGGCTCAAAGGGATAATCAATTTATCCGGGCATTCTTGAGCTAAACGATAGACGAGATGAATTTCAGTGCCAACTGCCCACCTTGATCCAGCCGGGGCCTCTTTAACTGTCTTGATAATAAAACTCGTTGAACCAACCAGATCTGAAAGTTCAACCACTGCTCTTTTACATTCTGGATGGACAATAATTTTAATTCCTGGGCATTGTTGACGGATTGTTTTTATCTGTTCTGGCGCAAAATGAGTATGAACATGACAAAATCCTTTTCAGAGAATTATTTTTGCTTTTTTAATTTGATCTTTTGTCTGACCGCCTAAATATTTTTCCGGATCTCAAATAATTATTTCTTCTTGGTTGATACTTAGTTTTGTGACCGTATTGATTCCCAAATGCTCGTCGGGGAAGAAAAATATTTTTTTATGCCGAGCCAAAACCCAACGGAAAGCTTTTTCTGTGTTTGAAGAAGTACTAACTAAACCACGATGTTTTCCGCAGAAAGCTTTAATCTCAGCCGTAGAATTAATATAAGTAATAGGAATAATTTCCGGCGCAATTTCAGATAAATTGTCCCAAGCCTCACTCACCTGATTGATTTCAGCCATGGCGGCCATTGGGCAGCGGGCATTTAAATTAGGAAGAAAAATCGTTTGTCTCGGCTGACTTAAGATGTCAGCCGTTTCAGCCATAAAATGGACGCCGCAAAAAACAATATAGCGTGCCTCTTTTTCTTGAGATGCTCTTTTAGAAAGTTCTAAAGAATCGCCGCGAAAATCAGCAAATTGAATTATTTCATCTCTTTGGTAATGATGGCCTAAAATAATTAATGCTTTGCCCAGTTTTTGCTTAGCCTTCTTGATTCTGTCGAATTTTTTCTCTTCATTAATATGGGCAAACATATTTTTAGCATTACGTTTTTTATACACTATTTTAGTGTTATTTATACACAAAGTAACAAACAAAAGTGGGATTGTCAAGAAAAGTTATCCACAGCCCCCATTTTTATGAGTCATAACGGCCAAACTTGAATTATCCATTAAATCTTGTTATAATATATTTCTATGGCTAAAATTAGTAAGAATAAAGCACAAAAGAAGAAATTACAAGAAACGGCCATTCAGAAGATCGTTAATTGTTACTTTCAGACAAAAGGCTTAACTTTAGATGAAATTAAGGAGAATGCTCGCAAAAAAAAGATAATTTATTCCAGACACGTGAAGCCAGCTAAACAACTTTTGGAATTAGCCGGTTCAACCAAGAAGGCCAAAGAAGCAATAAGAAAAGTTGCTGTTTGGGCTAAATCGCGAAACCTTGATTATACCATTGAAACAGTTTTTAAAAGATGGTTAGAATTAGATCGGCTCCAACCTAAAGAAGTTATAAAAAAACCATTTTTCCAGGGCAATCCAATGGTTTGGAGCGATACGCGACGGAAGTGGTATGTGATCGGAGACGATGGAGAATGGCTTGAGTTTGCAGGAAAAGAATCTGATATTGAGTGGATAATGGTAAATAAATAAAATTTATTGTCCTCCTTCGTCCGTCTGCTTGACGGACTTCGGCGGATGCTCAAATTTGTAATCTCACTTCATTCGAACAAATTTGGCAAATGGCGAGAGTTTGTTGGTAATGAATCAGAGATTGAATGGAGAACAATAAGATAAATTTTAAAATAAAAAACCAGAGCACTCAAACTTGTTTGAGTCTCGGCCGAGCACAAAAGAAAATCTTTTGTGCTCTGGTCAAAAATAAAAAATATAAATAGAAAAACTTTTTAAATGTTATAATTTAGGTTTGTATTTATGGGTAGATTAACTCTTGCTCCTTCGCAAAAAATACCACTGATTCAGCCGTTTTTAAAAACCGAGGGAGAGGAATCCATCTCTCCTAGAATTATCTTTTTTGGTACGCCGGAATTTGCGGCTATTATTTTAGAAAAAATGATTGAAAATGATCTTATTCCAGTCGCTGCGGTAACGGCTCCGGATAAACCAGTGGGTAGAAAACAAATTTTAACCCCTTCGCCTGTTAAAGTTTTGGCAGAAAAATATAAAATTCCAATTTTACAACCAGAAAAAATTAGAAATTTGAAATTAGAAATTAGAAATTTGAAGCCCGACTTAATAATTTTAGCCGCTTATGGTCAGATTATTCCTAAAGAAATTTTAGAAATACCAAAATATGATTCTTTGAATATTCATCCTTCACTTTTACCGAAATATCGTGGTCCTTCGCCAATTCAAACAGCAATTTTAAATGGTGATGAAAAAACAGGTCTAACCATTATTTTGATGGATGAAAAAATGGACCACGGGCCGATTCTCGCCCAGCGAGAATTGGAAATCATAAATTCTAAATCCAAAATTCTAAACAAATCCCAAATTCTAATGACCAAAATTACTTATTTGGAATTAAATATCATTTTGGCAAAATTGGGGGCTGATTTACTAATTGAAACATTACCGAAATATCTGGTCGGCAAGATAACACCTATTCCACAAGACCAGACTAAAGCAACTTTTACTAAAATTATTAAAAAGGAAGACGGACACATTAATTGGAATAAATCGGCTGAAGAAATTGAAAGAATGACAAGAGCCTTTTGGCCGTGGCCAAGTGCTTATACCTATTTCAAATTTCAAATTTTAAATTTCAAATTTCAAATAAATTCCAAATTCCAAATCCCAAAACAAAAAATTTTGAAAATTATTAAAGCAG
>CAYVCK010000012.1:3742-15042 GCA_964450195.1 uncultured Gammaproteobacteria bacterium | reverse complement strand
CCTTTTATTTAAGCGAATATTTCAACATTTAGGTCCGAAAAATTAAACTTTACCCATCGATACCAATATTTTTCAAAAATTTTTTTTCTTCCTAAAAAATTAAGAACACTTTTCATAGTGTTATAAAAATAGTAAATACTTCCTGAAAGTAGTCTGAAAATAGGACAGGTCCAATTTTCATACTCTCTTATAGATTTTAAGTTCAAAGTGTTGCACTTCGAGGTGGAATATGTTGTAGTCAATCCTAATACAATTGTAGTCAATCAAGAAGGTTTGTCAAGTACCTAACCATAATTTTTTATCAAAAATAAAAAGCCTACAAAAATAAAAAAGAGAGTATTTGATTTTAAAATACTCTTCTAACCTTTGACGTAGACTTTGCCTTGGATTATTTTGTTAGCCGGTCGATTGTGGATTATAGCATCCCTAGCAAATTCTTGACCGCAATTTGGGCATCTAAGGTCGCCACGAGTATTGTCTTGAATGATTCTATCTTTGTAGCATTTCACTAATGAACCAAAACCTTTTTTCCGATACCGGTAAAGTAGAGTTTGGCATCCGCTACAATATATTTTTATTGTATGAAATCGACTTCCTCCTCTTTTTGGACCCATAAATAGCACCTCCAATTTGTTAATTTACTACCATTTTATGATATTTAATTATACCTTATTTTTTCCAAAATCAAAAGCCGTTTATCCAGTCTCAAAACATTATAGACTTATTCCTATTTTTCAGATTTTTCCTCCAATTCTTTAATTCTTTGCCTTAAAGTATTTATTAATTGGTTAAGAAAGAAACCCGGTCGCACAATATGTTTAACGGAACTATGGGTGCGAGATTTCTCTTATACACTTTTGAACTAAATAATCAGGTTTATCAAAAGCATTCAAGGTTATTATTTTCTGCGACTTTTTTAAGTCTTTTATTAATAACTCTGATTCAAATTTAATTTTTTTAATATTTTCTGGTTTTTCTTTTTCTTCTAATCTTGATAAAACCAAATCGGAAAAATTAGAACTATCAAAATTTATGTGTTCTCGTTTAATAATTCTCTTCCTCGCTTCATCGACAGAAATGTCTAAATAAAATGTAATATCTGGAAGTGGAAGTAATTTTTTTTGAATAAATTTAAAAATTATAGATTCTGGGACGCTATCTTTCTTCTTTACCTTCCACCGCGCAAGAGCTATTCTTCTTATAATATATCCATCAACTAAAACGACTTTATTATCAGCTAATAACCCCGGCAACATTGAAGTTACATAAGTTAAAAACTCTATTGTATAAATTGTCTGATCTATTTCCCCCGGCAAAGGATCTTTAAACTGAGCCATTAAATTTTTTATTTCCATTAAGGTGGAATGAAAAACAGTATTACCAGCAAAAGTTTTTAGAATAGAGCATTTAATTTTTCTTTTAGTTAATTCATTAAAAATTTTTTTAATAAGAGTAGTCTTACCTGCTCCATCTATCCCTTCAACCGCAACCAAAATCCCCCGCCTTCTTCCTTTTATATTCTTATTAAAAGGTATTTCTAATGGATAGAAATTTTCTTTGTTATCTAATGAATGGCTTTTGATTGAATGATTGGCTTTCGCTAAAAGAAACCCACCAAAAGCTTCCCAATTTTTCATTTGTTTTCGAAATAGTTTTTCTAGAGTATTTTTATTCAACATATTTTGGGGAATGTTAGTCCCCTCTCTAATTGTTATTTTATCAAAAGCTGTTCCCTTGCGGTTATTGAGAATTTTTTTAGCGACTCTGCAAGGAATATCTATTTTAAATGTTGTCAAATTTCTATTTTCATCACAATAGGATAAATATTCAGTGATAATCATATTTCTATCTGTTTTCTTTTTCATCATTTTCAGAATGTCTTTGGCCAAAAGCCATTTATTTATAAACTTCACAAATGGCCCAGGGAAACCATTTAATGCAGAAATAGAATAAGTTGCATCAGTTATTACTACCGGTTTATTTAATGTCTCTCTTGCGTACTTTGCGGAGTATTCACATACTATTTGTCCATTAAAAGATTGAATTTCTGGCAATTCTATATTTTTTTGAATAACTTTAATGCCGTATTTTTTCAATATATCATTGGCTATCTTTACTTTTAAAGGATTAGTTGTTACAAAGTAAATTTTTTTCATTTTTATTATTTTTCAAAAATTACGAGGTAATGTTCCTGTAATTTTCTTTATTAAATATTTAATTAAAAATAAAGTTGCTCCAATACTACTTCCGGCAAAAGAATAAAATAAATAATTTAATGGGAGGGGGTATTTCTTTAAGATCCTTTTAACTATATTTCCAATAATATAAAACTGATGCCCTCCATATGCCCAAAATAAACTTCTAAAATCAAGATATTTTAGGAAAAAATAAATATGAATAGCAGTATCGCCGATTCCATAATAAAAAAGTTTTTTCTTAAGAGATCTATTGCTTCTCGGATGATTATGGAATACTATAGCTTCGGGATCGTAATATAATTCATAGCCAGCTTTTATTATTCTGTAGCCCAATTCTAATGATGCACCATGCCCGACAATTCCAGCTCCATGATTAAATAAAAGATTGTATCCCCCAATTTCATCAATAATTTTTTTGGGGATCATTGAATTCGCGCCTATACATATTTTAGTAAGGGGCCATGATTTAAATTTAAATTTCGCAAGATAATCTCTTGAGAAATATTTAGGGTTTGGGCCCTTACTTAGCCCTCCTTTTGCTTCCCAGATTTTTTGTGCTTCCATTACGAATTCTTTTGCCTTAACATTCCCAGAAACATAACCTAAATTTTTATTTCTTTTAAAATGCCTATTTAACTTATCTAGCCAATTTATATCATAAACCTCAATATCATCATCAGTAAAAACTATAAACGCGCCATTAGCATTAGATATCCCGGTGTTTACTGCGTAAGATTGTCCCGGACGCGGTTCGAAAATATATACTGTATTATATTCCTTATATAACTTTTCCGTTTCTAATGTCTTTGAAGAACAAGAATTATTATCTACAATGATAACTTCAGTGTCATTTCTATCTAAAATTCCGCAGGTTTTTAAACTTTCTAAAAATCTTTTGACGCCGTCAGATTTATCTTTTGTTGCTACAATTATACTATATGCAATCATAGATTTTTATTATTTATTTTAAATATTATATTTACATACATCGTTTACGCCTTCATCAAATTCATATTTAAATTATTTTTTTATATCTATCCATGGTCGAGCTCTTAGGATTCTTCTTATATTCATCCTATAAGAATTAAGGCATTTTTTACAAAGGGAGATTTTGTAGGCCTTAAAATTAAGGTGCAGCTGTCTAATTTTTTCGAAGTTGTCACTATTCCATATTTCTTTTAAACTCTGAGTATTGAAATCACCTAAAATTACTTTACCATTATAATCCATACAACACAAAGGAACTTTTCCATTACTCATAACGATGAATTCGCGCCAGGGTCTTAAACAAGGAAAAGAAGCAAAGTTTTTTTTCTTTCTCTCAAAAGATTCATAAATTTCCTTGCGTCTGTCATTTGGGGAAACGGATATTTCGTCCGCTTTATCAACCCAAAAAGATCGGAATTCCTCCAGCTCGGCTTCATTTAATTTCTGCTTTACAAAATTAAGTTTGATTTTTGGTTTTTTTAATCCCAGATCTCTCCTTCGTTTAATTAAGTGTAATATATTATTGATTGTCCTTTCAAAAACCAGCCCTTTTCTAATCGATTCGTAGGTTCTTTTTGTTGCACTATCGACACTGAAAGTTATTTCATCAAGCCCACCCTTCAATATCTTTTCTGCTTTTTCACTATCTATAACTGAACCGTTAGAAAAAAGTAGTGCCCTTACTTTCTTAGATTTTAAATATTTTATCCTTTCAAAAATAAAAGGATCCAAGAAAGGTTCATTATAAAAAATAAGGTTGAATTTCTTTACTCCATATGCTAGACAATTATTCACTATTTTCTTAAAAAGATCCATCGATATAATTTCTTTTTTACGAGTCATCTTTTGATATGGGCACATTATACACTTTGCATTGCAAATATTTGAAGGTTCAATAGAAACCATTAAATCAGAAAGTTTAAATTTGTTTAATTTTTTATTAATGTAGTTTCTATATATTTTTTTCTGATATTCAAAAAAACCAAATTTCTTCCAACCTTTTACCCTAATTTTATTTTTCGGGTCTATACTCAGCTCAATATGTTTAATTTTATTGGTTTTGAACCATTTAAGAATTTTTTCAAATAGTTGGTTTCCTATATTTTTTCTTTGATATTTTTCTAAAACAAAAGCGCTGATAATTTTTCCAATCTTCTCTGGAACAGCGCAAAACTTAGATTTTTCAATTTTTCCAATAAAACAACCAATTACCCTTTCTTTTTCTCGAGCAATTAAAACTTTTAAATTTTTTTGGTAAAAATTTTCTAATAAATAATTCTTAAATTCTTTCTGATTTTCTTTATTTCCCGACCTATAATATTTCTTAATTCTCCTCTGAAAATTAGCTAATTCCCTATGTAATTTCACAATTGAATCTGTATGTTCCTTTTCTGCTTCTATAATTTCCATAATTTTATTTTAACACAAAAATAGAAAATTCTTAAATCTAAATAAAATGGCTAAATAGAATTAGCCTTAAAGAATATTTTTATTATTTAACTCAATTTAAAGAACCGAAAGTAAAGAGCTATTTCTCTTTCCGCTGCTTCCGAAGAGGAGGAATGAACCGTATTTCGGCATATATCTAAACCATAGTCACTCCTTGTTGTTCCTGGATAATTCGTGGATTATTCGGGAAGATTTTTAATTATCTCTTTGAAAACATCAGGGATTGGCTGTTCGCCATTGATTTCAATAAGATTTTTTTTCTTTCTATAAAATTTGATAGCCGGAATAACTTTTTCTTTAAACCATCTCAACCTTTTTTCTATGGCTTTTTTATCTTGGTCATAATCTCGAACCTCAATTTTCGTTCCGCATTTTGGACAAATTCCTATCTCACGAGTGAGAAAAATTTTTTTACATTTTGAACAAATAGCTCGGTTAAGAAGACGCCTCATCGCCTCTTTGAGAGAAACCTTAATGTAAATAGCTAATTTAAAAAAATCAGGGAAAAATTCTTGAAAAAATTTTTCCAGATCTTTGGCCTGCCCAATAGTTCGAGGATAACCATCGACTAAAACTCCCTTATTTTTTTTTAATCTTTTAAATGCCTTATAAACTAATCTCGCCATAATCGTATCCGGAAAATGTTTACCACTTTGATGGATTTTTTTCAAATAATAGCCAAATGTCGTTTTCTTTGTTGCCCCCGTTCTTACCAATTCACCGGCTTCAATTTTTTGTAGGTCAAACTTCTTAATCAAGAGCTCGGCCTGCGTCCCTTTTCCTGAACCAGCCGGTCCAAGAATAATTAAATTAAATTTTGGTTTCTTCGCCATATTCGATTATTTTAACAAAAAACTCTAAAAAAGCAAGAAATAAAAAAATCGGAATCCCGATCTCTAAAATTACGAATTTTTGGTTTGGAATTTGGGATTTGTTTGAAAATTAGAAATTGAAAATTGAAAATTATCGCTCGTACTCCCTCATCGCAATCTGGGCCTCGATTTGTTTGACTGTTTCTAAAACAACACTCACTACGATTAGTAAACTCGCCCCGCCAACGACCATAGCTTGAGTCTTAAAAGCGCCTTGGGTAATAATTGGCAAGACAGCAATCAGACCTAAAGAAACGGCGCCGGTTAACATAATCCTATTGTTGATAGCGCCTAGATAATGAGAAGTCGGCGCTCCTGGTCTAAGTCCTGGGACAAAACCGCCTTGTTTTTGTAAATGTTCGGCGATCTGAGTTGGATGAAAAATAATGCTCGTATAAAAATAAGTAAAAGCCACGACTAAAGCAAAGTAAAGAATTCCGTAAATCATCTGATTCTGAAAAAGATTGGTCAGGGTTCTGCCCAAGCTGACTAGAAATGACGAGCCAGAAGTGGCTAAAAACTGACCAGCCAAAGAGGGCAAAAGAACTAAAGAAATAGCAAAAATAATTGGAATCATGCCCGCTTGATTAACCCGCAAGGGTAAATAAGTATCAGTGCCGCCATACATGCGCATGCCGCGAATCCGGCGAGCAAAAGAAACAGGAATATTTCGCTGACCCTGAGTTAAAGCAACAACGCCGGCAATAGTCACAAAGCCTAAAATAGCAAAAAGGATTAAATTAGTAATTTGCGCTTTATTAAGAGTAAGAATTGCCTGCTGAATAGAAATGGGCAACCCCTCAACAATACCGGCAAAAATAATTAAAGAGATGCCATTGCCAACATGTTTCTCTGAAATCAATTCGCCCAGCCACATCAGAAAAATACTACCAGCGGCCATAACCACCATAGTCGTTATCATCTGACTAGGCGCTAAATCGCTGATCAAAGGTCGGTCACCTCGGGCAAATAAAGTAATCATGCCGTAAGACTGTAGTAACGCCAAAGGAACAGTTAGAATCCTTGAATATTGATTAATTTTTTGATAACCAGTCGCTCCCTCTTTGGCTAATTCTTCCAAGCGTGGGATAATCATGGTTAAAAGTTGCATAATAATTGAAGCAGTAATATAAGGACCAACACCTAAAGCAACAATGGAAAAATTTGCCATTGCCCCGCCCGACAAGACGTTAAGCATACCTAAAAGTTCACTTCTGGCAAAAAAATCTTTCAGGTTGGCAACATTAACCCCCGGAATAGGAATGTGAGCAGCTATTCGGAAAATAATTAGCATACCCAAAACAGAAAGAATAGCTGTTCTTAGGTCTTTATAATGCCAGATAGTTCTAATTTTTTCCAAAATCTTTGCCATAAGCGCTTCGCCCCGCCTGCCATCGCCAACATAATTTATTGAATATGACGATAGATCATCGCTTAAAATTTATTTTATTTCAAGAAATATTATTAAAGGCATCGGCGGGCAGGTAAAATTAAAAATTAAATATAAGAACCTGCCTTCGGCTCGCCTCGCTGAAGCGAGAGCGAAGCGGGCAGAACCTTGATTTCGGTAAGGTATAAACACATATTCCGAAATTAAAATATTAAAAACACAAATGAAAAATATAAAAATTTTTGAGATTTAATATGTGTTTTTTGTTTTTTATCTTTGATTTTTTATTTTAATTATTGTACCCCCTGCCTTTTTTATCGCTTTCTCGGCTGATTTCGAAAAAGCATGAGCCGCAACCTCGATCGGCTTACTTAATTTGCCTCGACCTAAAACCTTAACTTTTTCTTTTGGATTTCTAATTATTTTTTTCTCCAAAAGAATACGCGGGGCAATCTTTATTATACCCTGAAAAACCAGCTTTTCAAGGATTTCTAAATTAATCGGCATATATCTAGGTCGAAGACTTCTAAAACCGCCCAATTTAGGTACTCGTTTAATAATTGGCTTTAAACCTTTCAACTTTAAACCCTTTTTACCACCGGAACGAGACCGCTGCCCCTTTTGACCACGACCGGAATAAGTGCCATGACCAGAAGAGTCGCCGCGACCAACGCGTTTTCTTTTTTTCTTCTTTAAAAATGGCTTTAAATTACTTAGGTTGATCATATTTTAATGCTTTTTTTAATTTCATGAGAGCAGAAATTGTTGCTCGAGCATTAGCAATTTTATTGTTTGACCCGAGCATTTTAGCAGTTACATCTTGATAACCAGCTAATTCTAAAATGGCTCGGACCGGACCACCAGCCATAATCCCCCCTCCTCTGGAAGCTGGCCGAAGTAAAATCTTAGCTGCTTTATATTTCTCTTTAATCCAGTGCGGGATCGTACCATTCTTCATCGGAACTGCCATCAAATTCTTCTTGGCTTCTCTTAGAGCTTTTTCAATCGCCATCGCTACATCAGCTCCTTTTCTAACACCAAAACCAACTAAACCATTCTTATTACCAATCGCTAAGGCGACGCGGAAGCGCAATCTTTTACCACCAGCTACCACTCTGGTAACGCGAGCTAAATCAACTATCCGTTGTTCAAAATCTTGCTTAAAAACATTGTCTGACTTTTTTTTCTCCATAGTTAAATAAAATTAGATCGATCTTAAAATTTAAGCCCCGCCTCCCTTGCCCCATCAGCTAAGGATTTAATCCGACCATGGTATTTAAATCCACCGCGATCAAGGACAACTTGTTTAATCTGCTTTTTTAAGGCTTTCTGGGCAAGTAATTTACCGACTTGATAAGCAATAAGCACTTTCCCTTTTGAAATTTCTTCGTCTTTCTCTATTTTTTTCTTTTCAATTTGTATTTTTGATTTTTGACCCGCCTGACGGCGAGGCAGGTTTTTGATTTTTGATTTTCTAAATTCTAAATCACTTGCCGCCACCAGAGTTCCACCTTTCTCATCATCAATAATCTGGGCATAGATATGCTTTGCTGATCTGAAAACAGAAAGGCGAGGCCGCTGGGTAGTGCCAAAAACCTTTGCCCTCACTCTTTTATGACGTCTTAACCTTTTTTGATATTTTTCTAACATAGAGAATTTAAAATCTAATGGTTATTGATACTCGCTTCGCGATATTTATAGATACTAATCTTAAATTTAGGTAGTGGTCACGGCTTTTTTTCCTGCCTTTTTCCGAACAATCTCTCCTAAATATCTAACACCGATTCCCTTATATGGCTCCGGTCTTTTAAGACGGCGAATCTGAGCTGCCACCTCACCAACTAATTGTTTATCCAGGCCTTTAACTGTCACAATATTTTTTTCAACAACAATCTGAATATTTTCAGGAATCTGAAAATTAACTGGATGAGAAAATCCCAAATAAAGAACTAATGCCTTGTCGCTTAACTGAGCCTTGAACCCTGTGCCCACCAATTCTAATCTCTTTTCAAAGCCCGTGGTTACACCAATAATCATATTGTCGATTAATCTAGCATAAGTACCCACCAAAGAACGCTGAAACCCATCTTTGATATCTCGTATTTTAACCCACAGCCTGTTATTTTTTAATTCAATAGTAATTTCTGGCGGTAAGGCCTTTTTTAATACACCTTTTGGCCCGCTGACAAATAAAGCATTCTCCTCGATTTTAACACTCACTCCTGATGGAATAATAATTGGCTTTTTAGCGATTCTACTCATACAAAAATTATTTAAAATTTAGAGTGAAACGAATTCGGCTCGAAAAATTTTGAGAAAGCCCTTTACCATATTTCGCAAAGTATTTCACCGCCCACCCCTTTCTCTCTCGCCTCTCTATCAGTCAAAAGCCCCTGGGAAGTAGAAATAATAGCCAAGCCATAACCATCATAAACATAAGGAATTTGATCTTGTTTAACATATACTCGATTACCAGGTTTACTTACTCGGCGCAACTCTCTAATTCTCGATTGATTATTTTCGTCATAGATCAAACGACAAACAATCTGCCCGAATTTAGGCCAGGATTTCTTTTTCCTTGTCAAATTATTAAATTGATCTAGAATGGTTACTCCGGCTAACCAACTATTTTTTTCTAAAAGTTTGACGATATTAAATTTAATTTCTGAATAAGGAATCATGACCTCTTTTTTTTGGGCCATCAGAGCATTACGAATTCTTGTTAACATGTCAGAAATTGGATCAGTCATACCAAAATTATTAAAATTTATGAGTTATAAAATAATGAAATAAATTTTATATAATTTTGCGCACCCCCTCACTCAAAAATCAAGATGGTTTGTTTTCAAAAATTAATCTTTTTCTATACTTGAGTTTTAATTTCTGCGAAATCTTCTTTAACCAGCATTTTTATAAAAATGCTGGGAGTGAGGGGGTAAAGATTTTGTCATCAAAATTACTCTGACTCTGTCTCATAATTTTGAACAAAGCCCTTTACCATGAGGATTTTCTTATGCCGGGAATCAATCCCCGACTAGCCAATTCTCGAAAACAAATTCGGCAAATATCAAAATCCCTCAGATATCCCCTTTTTCTTCCACAACGCCAGCAACGCCGAACTTTCCGAGTTAAATATTTCGGCTTCTTTAAAAATTTTATATATTGAGCTTTAGTAGTCATAGTCGCTACGCTCCTCCTACTAATTACGAATTATTCGTAATTAGTGTTTGGTTTGTAATTTGTAGTAGTCTATTTTTCTCTAAACGGAAAACCAAATAATTTTAATAAAGTCAATCCTTCTTCTTGCCTCCTAGCTGTGGTGGCAATCGTTATCTCTAAACCATGAATCTTCTCGCTCTCTGGGGCGCCAATTTCTGGAAAAGATAGTTGTTCCCGAAAACCAATAGAAAAGTTGCCGCTTTTATCGACCGAAGCCGGGTTAAGCCCGCGGAAATCTCGAGTTCTCGGCAAAACAACATTAATCAACTTCTCTAAAAAATCATACATTCTCTCTCGTCTCAATGTTATTTTTAATCCGACGACCAATCCCTTTCTGATTTTAAATCCAGCAATTGATTTTTTTGCCGGAATGAGAAGCGGCTTTTGCCCGCTAATTTTAGATAAATTATTACTAACAAATTCTATATACTTCTGATCTTTTTCTGTCAAGACGCGAGGCAACCCCATACTAATAACAACTTTTTCCAATCGAGGAACGGCCCAATTGTTTTTATAACCAAACTGTTTTTTCATTGCCGGGATAACTTGTTTTTGGTATTTATCTCTAAGACTCATAAAATCGATGCTAATATACTAATGGATACCTATTCGTAGATTAGTATCGCCTTAAATAATTTCCCTACACTTTCGGCACCATCTTGTTTTCTTGGCGTCAGCTAGAATTTTATATCCAACCCTAACTGGTTTTTGACACTTCGGACAAATCAACATAACCTTAGAAATATCAAGTGGAGCCGCTAATTGTATCCTCTGACCTTTTTCTCCTTCACGCCGCGGACGGACATGTTTCCAAACTAAATTTAATCCTTCAATAATAATTTTATTTTTCTGGGGCAAAACCTTAAGAATACGACCTCTTTTGCCGCCGTCTTTACCACGCATAACTTGGACTGTATCACCCTTTTTTATTTTTGCCATACCAAAATTATTTAAAAAATTGAGTTGAAAACAAAAATTTTTTAATGATAATTTTGCCTACCCCCTCACTCAAAAATTAAACAAAATTTTTAATTTATTTTTAAGTTAAATTCTCTAGTCTTATTGAAAATATTTCTAAACTTCACCCCTCGAGTGAGGGGGTAAAGGTTTTGTAGCTCCGACGAAACGTCGGAGACAAAGCCCTTTATATTACTTCCGGAGCCAAAGAGATAATTTTAACAAAAC
>CAYVCK010000012.1:0-3676 GCA_964450195.1 uncultured Gammaproteobacteria bacterium | reverse complement strand
GACCGGGCCAAAAATCCTTGTTCCTAACGGCTCTTTAGTTTTTCTGTCAATCAACACAACAGCATTATCATCAAATCTAATATAAGTACCATCAGAACGCCTGGTCTCTTTTCTTGTTCTGACAATAACCGCATAAACAATATCACTCTTCTTAACCTGAGTGCGCGGCAAAGCTGTCTTGATAACACAAGTGATAATATCTCCCAAACGAGCATAACGCCGCCGGTAACCGCCATGAACCCGGATACACATCAGTTTTTGTGCTCCAGTATTATCAGCCACATTAAGCATGGAACGATGTTGAATCATATCTTTTGTTTCACAAAAGAAATTCTAAATTCTAATTTCTAAATCCTAAACAAATTCAAAATTCAAATATTCTAAATTCAAAACATTTTGAATTTTGGATTTGGTCATTTTGATTTATTTAGAATTGAGATTTAGAGTTTGGAATTTAAGATTTCTTCATTATTTCTACCAGTCGCCATCGCTTTTCTTTAGAAATGGGTCGACATTCTTCAAAAATAACTCTATCACCAATTTTTGCCTCATTCTTTTCATCGTGAACTTTAAATTTACGATAAGCCCTATATCTCTTTTTATATTTAGGATGTTGCTTAATTCTCTCAACCTTTACCACAATAGTTTTAGTCATTTTGTTGGAAATAACAATTCCTTGAAATTTCTTTTTCTCTCTTTTAGAATCATTTTTCATATTTTTTCTCATTTAAAATAGTCAAAATCCTGGCTATATCTTTTTTTACCTTTCTTATTTCTCTAACCTTTTTAATTTTTTTTAGTTCAACATCAAACCGTAAAGCACGAAGCCTTTCTCTTTGCTCAAAAAGCAGCCTTTGAAGCACATCATTTGTTTTTTGTCGAAGTTCGGAAACTTTCATAAGTATAATACAAATATACTAATCAAATGCTTATTACGAATATGCTAATGATTCGCATATTGGCATATTGGCATGAAATTCGTAATTTGTATTTTATTTTTTAATAAATTTTGTTTTGACTGGCAATTTATGCGAAGCAAGCCTAAATGCCTCCTGGGCCACTTCGTCTTTGACTCCCATCAATTCAAATAAAATAGTGCCGGTTTTAACAGGGACTACGTAATAATCAACCGACCCCTTGCCTCCACCCATAGGTGTCTCAGATGATTTAACGGTTACTGGTTTATGAGGAAAAATTCTGATCCAGAGCTTCCCTCCCTTTTTTAAAAATCGCGTGATTGTTCGTCGAGCCGCTTCAATTTGATTGGCCGTGATCCAAGCCGACTCTAAACTTTTAAGACCGAATTCGCCAAAAGCCAAAATAGTTGACCGCGAGGCTAGGCCGATATTACGTCGACGGCCTTTTTGAAATTTCTTATATTTTAGCTTTTTCGGAAATAACATAAGTGCTTCGCTAGAGTTAAAAATTAAATCTCAAAAGTCAAAAATACATATTAAAAACCTTAAAAATATTTTTACATTTTTGTGTTTGTGTTTTTAAGATTTTATTTTCGGAATATAATCTTCTTCCTTGCCGAAAACAAGATTCTGCCCGCTTCGCTCTCGCTTCAGCGAGGCGAGCCGAAGGCAGGTTCTTATATTTTATTTTTCATTTTGAGCGGTAGCGAACACTTCTCCTTTATAAATCCAAACTTTTACCCCAACCGCCCCGTAAATAGTAAAAGCTGCTCCTCCGGCATAATCAATGTTCGCTCTTAAGGTATGAAGAGGCATTTTGCCCCAAGTAAGAGTCTCACGTCTAGCAATTTCAACCCCGTCAAGCCGTCCGCTTAACCTTATTTTTACACCCAAAGCACCACCCCCCCTTACCCGTTCAACAGCTCTTTTCATAAGAGATCGATAGGGTACCCTCTTCTCTAAATCAGCAATAACCATTTCTAAAATCACCTGAGCGGAAAGCATCGGAGTCTCAACCTCCTGAACATTTAACTCTAATGTCTCGCCTTTATTCAAAAACTTTTCTTGAATTTCCTTTTTAAGTTTTTCGATATCAACACCACCTCGGCCAATGATTAACCCCGGCTTGGCGGTAGAAATAATAATTTTTATATTATAACCAGCTTTGTTAATGGTGATCTTGTCAACGCCTACATTCTTAAATTTCTCCGCTAAAAATTTTCGGATCTGCAAATCCTTTTTCAAAAATTCTCTAAAATAACGACTTCTGGCAAACCACTGGGATTCCCATTGGCGAATTAACGGTATTCTTAAGATTTTTGGATTAACTTTTTGTCCCATGTTCGCTTCGCTCAAAATTAAATATAAAATACCAAAAATCAAATATTATATTTTTACAGTTTTTAGTTTGTATTTTTGATCTTTTATTTTTTATTTTTAGTTTTTAGATGGCTTTTCTTCTAAAGATCCTCTTTAAAAAACCACCCTTTTTCTTGAGCCTCGCTTTATCAAGATGCTGTTTACGACGATCGGTAGCTAATCTAGTGCGATCAAAAATTACTGGCTTCACCTCAGTAATTGTCTCCTCTATTTTCTTCTCTTTAGGTATTTTCTGAACTAATGTCGGTTGAAAAATCTTCTGAGGAATTTGTTGCCTTATTTCTTTTTCTTTTAACTCTGGTTTTTCTAAAGACGGCTTAGCTGTTTTTGTGTCTAAAACCACAACGATATGAGCTGTTCGACGTTTAATCGGCGCCGCCATGCCTCGGGCCTTAGCGGTCCATCTTTTTAAACTCGGTCCTTGATTAATAAGTAAACTCTTAATATATAAATCTTCCTTTTTCAAACCAAAATTATGTTCAGCGTTAGCGATGGCTGAATTGAGCGCTTTCAAAAGTGGTCGCGCCGCGCGATGAGTTAAAGCAGATAAAGACTGCAAAACCTCTTCGAGGGGTAAATCTTTTATTGCCTCTACCACCAAACGTATTTTCTTGGGGGAAATATGGATATATTTAGCTGTTGCTTTAACTTCCATAATAAATCAAATACCTTATAACCTTTTATCGTTAAAGGAAAATTATTTACTGCCAGTTTGAGCCGGTGATGTTTTAGCAGCTGTCTGAGTTTGAACCATTTCTAATTCGCGCTGTATTTTCCCACCATGCCTAATAAACTTTCTGGTTGGAGTAAACTCGCCCAAACGATGCCCAACCATTTCTTCAGTAATTCGAATTGGCACATGTTTATGTCCATCGTGAACGGCAATATTAAAACCAACCATCTCTGGAATAATCGTTGAATCTCTGGACCAAGTTTTAACGACCTCTTTGCTGCCGAGTTTTAATTTTTTGATTTTCTTTAATAATTTTTGATCAACAAAAGGTCCCTTTTTGAGTGATCGAGGCATAAATCTCTAATCAATCTCTAATTTCATCGCGAATTGTCTCAAATATGAATTAGCGATAATTAGAGATAGAATTCGCGATTAATTAGCGAATTGTTTCTATTTTCTTCGCTTAAGAATAAATCTATCCGACCATTTTTTCTTTTTTCTGGTTTTTACTCCCAAAGCCGGCTTACCCCAAAGAGTTTTTGGATGAACTAAACCAATTGGTGAACGACCCTCACCGCCGCCATGGGGATGATCAACTGGATTCATCGCCTTACCCCTAACTGATGGTCTTTTACCTTTCAATCTTGCCCGACCGGCTTTTCCCCAAACCATATGTCGCCAATCAGGATTACTAACTTGTCCAATA